>CBFCYF010000007.1:0-30641 GCA_965602195.1 uncultured archaeon
TCTTCCACATCCTTTTTCTCTGCCAGGGCATCCTTTAAATCCTTTAATTTATCTTCAACGTTCTTCCTCTGTTCATCTGTTATCTTATCCGTAAAATCTGCGAGAACCTTCTCCGTCTGATAGACAACGGTTTCCGCATTATTCCTTGTCTCTATCTCATCCTTCCTTCTCTCATCTTCCTCTGCGTGCTCTTCAGCTTCCTTGGTCATTCTGTCGATCTCGTCTGTTGACAGCTTGGTTGATGCAGTTATTGTTATACTCTGCTCTTTTCCGGTTCCCAGGTCCTTCGCTGAGACATTAAGGATTCCGTTGGCATCGATATCGAATGCTACCTCTATCTGAGGAACTCCCCGGGGGGCGGGAGGTATCCCAACTAGATTAAACTGTCCCAGGCTTGTGTTGTTAGCAGCCATGGGTCTTTCTCCTTGAACCACATGGATGGTGACTGCATTCTGGAAATCGGCGGCGGTTGTGAATACTTTGCTCTTTCTGGTGGGGACGGTTGTGTTTCTTTCTATCAGGGAGGTTGCCACTCCACCCAGGGTTTCTATTCCCAGTGTGAGGGGGGTG
Organism: uncultured archaeon; assembly: GCA_965602195.1. Taxonomy (GTDB): domain Archaea; phylum Altiarchaeota; class Altiarchaeia; order IMC4; family QMZM01; genus CBFCYF01. Next base: position 571 of record CBFCYF010000007.1, read on the forward strand.
ACATCCAACAAGACGATGTCCTTCACTTCCCCTGCCAGAACACCGCCTTGTATTGCTGCGCCCATGGCAACACATTCCATTGGGTCAACTCCTCCCTCAATCTTTTTCCCGGTGTAGTCTTCCACGAATTTCCTTACAATAGGCATTCTGGTGGGGCCCCCTACCAGGATGATCTTGTTAACACCCTCAGGCTTCAATTTAGCATCTTTCAGGGCCTGCTCCATGGGTTTTTTGCATTTATCTATGATGGGTTTCACAAGCTCTTCCAGGTGTGCTCTGGTTATTTTCCTTGTGAGATGCTTTGGCCCTTGCGCATCAGCTGTTATGTAGGGTAGGTTTATTTCGGTCTCCAGTACAGTTGATAGTTCTATTTTAGCTTTCTCTGCTGCCTCCTTCAGTCTCTGGGTTGCCATGGAATCCTTCCTTAGATCTACTGTTGTCTCTTTCTTGAAGTCATCCACCAGCCAATCAAGAACAGCCTCATCCATATCGTTTCCTCCGAGATGGGTGTCTCCTGAGGTGGACAGAACCTCAAACACCCCTTCCCCGAACTCCATTATCGTCACGTCAAGTGTGCCGGCGCCGAAATCAAATACCATGATGTTATGTTCTTTTTCCGCCCGGTCTATTCCGTAGGCTAGGGATGCTGCGGTTGGTTCATTAATAATTCTGACCACATCCAGTCCGGCGATTTCCCCTGCATCCTTGGTGGCGGTTCTCTGGTTGTCGTCGAAGTATGCTGGGACGGTTATCACTACTTTGTTCACGGGTTCCCCGAGGAAGTTTTCTGCGTCTTTTTTTATTTTCTGCAGTATGAAGGCGGAGATCTGTTGCGGTGTGTATTCTTTCCCATAGACTTTATATTTATGTTTGCTTCCTATTTTTCTTTTTGCTGCGGTTATCGTTCCCTCGGGATTCGAAATCGCTTGTCTTCTTGCTGGTTCTCCGACGAGCATCTCCCCTTCTTTTGTGAATGCGACCACCGAGGGGAACATTTTCCCGGCATAGGTGGCTCCTTCCGCTGACGGAATAATTGTTGCTTTACCTCCCATCATTACAGCAGCCTGTGAATTCGATGTTCCAAGATCAATACCTATTATTTTCCCCATCTTCTTTTTTTCTTCAGCCATTTTTTTCCATTCACCTTTTAGCGACTTTAACCTTTGAGTGTCTTATAACCTTCAAGTTTAGCATGTATCCCTGCTGGAGTTCCTCGATTATTGTATCCTCCGGCTCATCTGAGGGTTCCTGCATGAACACCTCATGGTAGTATGGGTCGAGTTTCCCACCTAATGCATCTATCTTCTTCAGACCATTACCTTCAAGCACCTTCATAAACTCCTGGTAGATCATCTCAATTCCCTGTGCGGATTCCGGCTCCTTCTTTCTGATCTCCTTAACTGCTCTTTCCAGATTATCTACGGTAGTCAGGAGGTCGGTGATCAGTTTCTCGTTGGCATACACTATAAAGTTTGTTTTTTCCCGCGTAAGCTGTTTTTTGTAGTTCTCGAAGTCCGCGTTTTTCCTCAGTAACTGATCTTTCAGTTCCTCTATCTCCGCCTCAAGCTCCTTCTTTGTCTTTGTTTTTTCTTTCTTCCTTAAGCGAACCTTGGTCTTGGACATTATCATCGAGAGTAGGATAGATAGATTAGATTTAAGAACTAAAAAATCAGGCTTATATCACGGAAGATTTAGGGTTTCTCTCTTATACCTTCATTATGGTGAAATTTGGTCTGGGTATCCTATCCAAGTATCCCTTCCTGAGGGAGGCTAAAGACTATGTTGCCTCCATGAATTTGTCGTTAGGGGACATCCAAGGTCATCCGATATATTCTGCGAGCATAGAACTTGGAAGACAGAGGATTCTGGATGCCACCCGGGGCAAAGTAGCAGACATAGAGGTGGCGGATAAACTCTCCCAGGAGCTTTCGATTCTAAGCTACGCCGTCGCCAGGATTCTGATAAATCTCGCAGGTGATAGGATCCTGAAAATGAGATACGCGGCTATGGAGGCCGGAAGATGCGCTGATTTTCTTAAAAATGAGCAAGAGGATATAGTGGATGAAGTCAGGGATGAACTGGATATGAGGATTGAAGATAATAGAATTCCTCTTGTAAGGTATCTGGAGTTACCCCGTAATCTGGTGAGAGTTGATATGAAATGGAAGCTGATTAACAGGCAGGTGGGGGCCGGCTATGTGTTGATAGATGAGGATGAAATACCCCTCATGGTGAGGGAGGCTATTTCTGAAAAAATAATTGAGGCGGTTAATGTATCCGGGACCCCAAAATATCTGGGGGATATGGCCCGGCAGCTTGCTTCCACCTCAATAGGGGTACCTGAAAGCATAAGCATTAAGGATCTTAATAAGGGGGCACTTCCTCCGTGCATATCCTCCATGCTCGCATCTCTTGGGGGTGGCAGGGCCACCCATAACATGATGTTCATTCTGGGAACATTCTTCATCGGTACAGGTCTTGGGGTGGATGACATCCTTAAAGTCTTCTCAGTGTATCCTAAATACAATGAAGAGAAAACCAGGTATCAGATAGAGTTTCTCTCAGGGAAGAGGGGCGCCACAAGGTATTCATGTCCTATATGTGAAAAAATCAGGAGCTACGGTTTATGTACCTCAGATTGTGACGTAAAACATCCGCTGCAGTATTACAGGATGAAGAGCAGGGGCAGGGGGGGATTCAGGCGAAAAAGGGATTAGATGCGTGATTGATCCAGTAACCCTGTGCTTTATTACAAGTCGGCAGAATAAAAAAAATTGCTTCGCAATTTTTAACTTGTATACTTTCGTATACAATAAAAATAAGAAACCAAAATGCAGCTCACCTTAACCTGCCGCCAATCCTCTGGAAGAATCCGGCTATCTCCTTCCCCACTTCCTTCTCTTCTCTCCTTATCATCTCAATCCTGAAGCACACACTCTTCTTTCCTTTTTCAATCTGAGGCCCCCTGTAGATATCCCTGACGTCAACCCCGGTTACAAAATCATGATAGTCCCTGAGAAGCTCAGCCACCAACTCCACATCCACCTGCTCATCCATAATAACCGAGAAGTCTCTTTTCATAACCCCGAATTTCTTCTTCCTATACTGCCTCATCTCGTCACTGCCCTGTATCTCAATATTCGACAACTTAAGGTGATGATGTTTCCCGGACTCATCGACTACCACCTCCTGCGGACTCACCTCCCTGACTACGCCAAGATGCATCCCCCCGGAATAGATATGCTTCAATAAAACCTCGTCTCCGACGGAATTCCTAAGATAATTCAGATCAGATACCATGCTATGGATCTCCCTATCTGAGCGTTTAATTGCATCATCCAGGTCATGGAAGTGTCGCGCAACCTCATTCATCATCCCGATAAACCCCTCCTTATCCCCGCTCTTTACGGTATCACTTATCTCATGGCCTGTTTCAAGAAAGGCTCTGTGGATTTCCAGTATCTCAGGATTACCCATCTGTATCGAAGCGTATATGTCAGGATTCTGCCCAACTATCCTACCCACTATATCAAGCATCAGATCATATACCGGAGATGACACCCTCCTTGACTCCCTTAGATCAAAATCCAGCCTCTGAAGTGTTCTTCCCGCAGAAATAAATATGAAATGAGTTAAACCCTGAACCACCGCCATTAATCTATCATGCTCCTCTGGTGTTGATTCATAAATAACAGCATCATATTTCTTAAGGAATTTCCGCATCCACGGAAGCCATCTACCTGCCCTCACAGGTGTCAGAAAAAAAACCTGTCCCTCAACACCCACCCTCGGGCCAAAAACCGGGTGGGTCCCGATTACCTCAACACCCGCACCTGAATACCTGAGCATCGCATCACATGGCTCCTTCTTCACCGATGTGACATCCATCAGCAATGCCCCCTCTTTCACACAGGGGGCCACCTCCTCTATGACATCCAGTGTTTTACCTATGGGAACCGAGATCATAACTATATCAGCATCCCCCGCAGCCTCCTTATTATCCGCCATGTACTCAACACCCAGTTCCCCTGCAACCCTCCTGCCTTTTTCCTCATCAGGGCCGGTTATCCTCACCCTCAAACCCTCATCCCTGAACAACCCTGCAAAAAGAGCCCCCATACCGCCATACCCGCCTATAATTGTAACAAGATAATTCCCCATTTTTTTTACTCTACGTATCCCCTATACCTCAAGAGGTGATCCGCCAGGGAAATAGATAACATCGCCTCCCCAACAACCAACGCCCTTGGAGTTATGTTCGGGTCATGCCTGCCTCTGCCCTCAACCACCACATTTTCTCCACCTACAATATCCACTGATTTTTGTTTTTTGCCTATGGTTGGGGTGGGTTTAACCGTAACCGTTGCCTTCACTGGCATACCACTTGATATCCCGCCGAGAATCCCGCCTGAATTATTTGTTTCTGCAGCCACATGCCCTCCCTCAAAAAAGAATTCGTCGTTCATCTCAGATCCCCTCATCAGGGATGAGCTAACCCCCGACCCTATCTCCACAGCCTTCACAGCTCCGATAGACATCAACGCCTTTGCTATATCCGCATCCAGCTTGTCGAATACAGGCTCCCCTAATCCCCGGGGAACACCTAATGCTATTAACTCAAATTTTCCCCCGGATGAGTCACCCTCATCCCTTATCTTCAATATAGAATCCATCATCTTCCTTGCAGTCTCCATATCCGCACATCTTATGGGATTCTTCTCAGTATTTCTTCTAATCTCATCTATGCTCACATCTCTCTCCAGTGAGACCCCTGCGGCCTCCACAACATGCCCTAAGACCTCAACCCCCTCACTCTTCAGAATCGATTTTGCTACCGCACCCGCTGCAACCCTCGCCAAAGTCTCCCTTCCGGATGCCCTTCCCCCACCCCTATGGTCTCTTATCCCGTACTTCAGGAGGTAGGTTAGGTCTGCCTGCCCGGGCCGTGGAATATCCTTTATCTTCTCATACCATCCTGAATCCACATCCCGGTTGTACACTATGAGGGATATTGGCGTCCCAGTAGTCTTACCCTCAAATATCCCGGAAAGTATCTCCACCCGGTCATCCTCTTTCCTCTGCGTGCTTATCGGTGACTTACCCGGGCTTCTCCTATCCAGCTCCGCCTGTATGTCTTTCTCAGATATATCCAGACTCGCAGGACAACCATCTATCACCACGCCAATCGCCCTGCCGTGGGATTCACCCCACGTGGTCACCCTGAAAGCCTTACCTATTGAATTTCCCGCCATTTTCTTATGATCTCCTCTATCACATTATCTTTTGAATTTTGTGCTGTATTTATAGAAAGAGCAGCAGCCTTCTTATATCCAGGCATTCTCTTATCCAGAAGGTATTTGATTTCCTCATATCTGCTCTTACCGGTTAATCTCGGCCTGTCACTTTCACCTATCCTTTTTAATATGGTGTCTGCATCAGCCTCCAAGAGTACTATGAACCCGTTTCTCTTCAGGTTCTCAACGTTTTCTCCATCCATCACAGCGCCGCCACCGGTTGCAACTACCATATTATCTTTCTCTGATACCTCCCTGACTGCCGCTTTCTCCATCCTCCTGAATTCATCCTCCCCCCCCGAGGAGAATATATCCGGGATTCTCCTGCCTGATTTGTCCTCAATCAGATCATCTGTGTCAACAAACTCCATCCCGAGCCTCCTTGCGAGATCCGCGCCGATGAAGGTTTTGCCCACACCCCTGTATCCTATTAAAACAATATTCATTCTCCCCCTCTTATCTGACTGAGTTTATCAAAAAAACCTGGAAACGATTTATCCACACACCCGGGATTCCTTATCCTGACCCTGGGAACCCTAAGACCTAAAATGGAAAAACACATAGCCATCCTATGATCATTATATGTGTCAATCACTGCTCCTTTGATTTTCCCTGGCTTTATCGATATTGAATCCGCAGATTGCCTGACCTCTGCCCCCACCTTCCTCAATTCCGTTGCAAGAGCTCTTAACCTGTCGGTTTCCTTTATCCTGAGATTCCCCACATTCCTTATCTCTGTTCCGCCTTCCGCGAATAATGCTATTATTGAGAGAGTAGGCACCAGATCAGGCATTTCATTCATATCCACATCAACCCCTCTTAACTCATTTCCCCTGACCTCCACCCACACATCTCCCACCTCTATTTCGCAGCCCATTTCCCTCAGGATATCCAGGAATCTCCTGTCTCCCTGCACTGATTTTGGGTTGAGGTTACCTACCCTAATTTTCCCGGGGGTAATGGCTGCGGCGGCAAAAAAATAGGAGGCACTTGAGTAATCGCCTTCAATCCTATACTCCCTGCATTTGTATCTTTGACCTGCCCTCACCCTGAATGTGCTATCTTTATTCTCGACCACCACCTTAAAGGCGTTCATTACATCGGTTGTTATGTCCACATACGGTTTTGACGTCAATCCATGTGCTTTTATCTCAACATCTTCCTTAGAGTAGGGGGCCACCATCAGTATTGAGCTGAGATACTGGCTGCTTTTGCTTGCATTCAGCTCTACGGTGCCCCCCCTGAGGTTCCCTCCCTCAATGATCACCGGAGGACACCCACTGCCGCTCACTGAATAACAGTTAACCCCCAGATTCCTTAATCCCTCAAGCAGGTCCTCTATCGGCCTCTTCTGCATCCTGGCATCTCCGGTAATCCGTGTTTTCCCCCTGGCCAGGGATGCCAGACCCGTCAGAAATCTGATGGTTGTGCCTGCATTTCCGACATAGACTTCTTCCCTGGGCGCTTTTATATCCCCTGATGTTCCATTAATCCGGATTTCATTTCCATCACACGTTAACTCAACCCCCATCTTTCCAAGTGCGTTAATCATAAACTCCGTATCCTCACTGACTAGGGAATTCCTAAGGGTAGTTTCTCCATCAGCCAATGACCCCACTACAAGGGCCCTGTTGGTGTAGCTCTTAGATCCCGGGACATCTATCTCGGCATCGAGTTCCTCTATCGGCTTAATCTCTATCATCTTTTCCTAAGTTCTCTCAGGACGGCATCCCTCATGGATTTAATGGGAGTCTTTTTCCCGGTCCATAACTTAAACGAATCAGCTCCCTGATTGATGAACATCTCTACTCCACTTATTATCTGACAGCCGTTGGATTGTGCATCCTCAAGCAACCGTGTCTCTATTGGATTATAGATGGCATCCATCACCACCATATCCCTCAATAACTTCTTCGGGACCGGAGAGCTTCCCGTATGAGGGAACATCCCCACAGGGGTTGTGTTTATAAGAATATCTATTCCCTCATCCCCCTGCAATCTCTCTAATTCATTGAGTCCTCCATAGTTTCCCCCCGTATCCTCTGCCAGCTGCTTGGCTTTTCCCACTGTTCTATTTAATATGAATATGTTCCCTCCTCTATCCACAACCCCAAATGCTATTGCTCTTGCGGCCCCCCCTGCCCCGAGAACCGCTATGTTTTTATCCTTAATACCTGTTAATTTTTCAATCGCCTTCATTGCACCAGAGCAGTCTGTATTATATCCCCCTAAAATGCCTTTTTTATTGACTACGGTGTTTACTGCCCCAATCCTTGCTGCCAGATCATCTAATTCGTCGATGAATTCCATCACATGTATTTTGTGGGGTATGGTAACGTTAACTCCTCTGATATCTAATGCCTTGATCCCCTCCATGCATTCCCTAAGTTTTTCCTTTTGAACCTCAAAGGCGAGGTATACGGCATTCACCCCCACTTTCTCAAAGGCTGCATTGTGCATTACAGGAGAGAGGCTGTGTCTTATCGGGGAACCAATAACCCCATATAGTTCTGTTTCACTATCCATCATTTTTTCTCCTTAAGTATCTCAAGAACATTCTGTGTTTCCTTAAAGCTGAGTTGCCCTGGAGCGGTTCCGTCTACCCCGGAATATGTCCATTCTGCGCCAAACAACGGAGCCAGAACCCTGGATACTGTCCCCTTCACACCCATACAGAACACGGTTTTCGGGTGGTTGAACAGGAGATTTGCCTTAAGAGCCCTGAGATTATCCTCCATCCCCCTGGCAGTAGATACATACTTGCAGACGTCTGCCCCCAAAGCCTTTTCTTTCTCAAGGACTGAAATAATTTCCTCTAGATCAGGGGTTTCCCTGTTGTTGTGGCATGATACTATCACCTTCACCCCGTTTTCCCCTGCTTTTTTAATAATCTCATCTCTCCCCTCCTCATTCAGATCAACATCAATATACTCTGTCCACTCCCTGGCTGATAGAAGCAGCTCTTCTCTCTCCCTGTAGCTATATTCGCCCCTCAGCGTCAGTATTACCTTAAGACCCATGTTATGAAGGATCCTTGAGGCCTTCCTTACAGTATCCGGATCTAGGGGTTTAAGAAAGTCCAGTCGTATCTCCACAAGCTCTAATCCCCTCTGTTTCTCTACTTCTCCGATGATGGTATCAACATCATTTCTTCCGATAGACAGGCATATCATTTTTCATGGAGGGGGTATGATCCCAGAACCTTCAGCCACGCCATATACCTTCTTCCCTCATCCAGGGCATCCCTTACCTCCTTATCTTCCCTGTGACCTTCAAAGTCGATGAAAAAATAGTAGTCGCCCATCGCCTTCTTAGACGGTCTTGACTCTATCTTGGTTAAGCTGATATCTCTTTTTGCAAAGCCCCCGAGTATCTTCCACAGGATCCCCGGCACATCCTTTTTTGTATAAAAGACGATGGATGTCTTATCGTTTCCCGTTGGCTTATGATCCTTTTCTGATATAACAAGAAACCTTGTTACATTACTTTCCGAATCCTGAACCCTTTTTTCCAGGATCTTTAATCCATAGAGTTTAGCTGCCAGTTCTGAGCCTATCGCGGCCTGCCCGGGATTTGCGGAAACCTGCTCCGCTGCCTTAGCGGTGGACGCAACCTCCTCAAGGGGAACATCAGGGTATTTTTCCCGCAGGAATTTCCTGCATTGTTCAATAGCCTTCGGGTGTGAAACAATTTTTTTGATTTCATCTGTTTTCCCGATCAGGTTCTGGACTAGGGGGAGGTTGATTTCCCCGGATACCATTACATCCATATCCACGAAATAGTCAAGGACTTCTCCGACACTTCCCATCAGAAAGTTTTCCATAGGCACAAGCCCGTAGTCTCCAGTGTCTGTTATGGAGTTGAAGATATCCCACACAGTGTTCATAAAAATAAACTCTTTTTCCCCGAAGTATTTTAGTGCCGCCTCATGGGAGAATGTCCCTGCAGGACCCAGCACGAAGACGTTTATGTCATCTTTCATCTTCAATCTTTATGTTGATCCGGATTAATTCATTGAATATTCTCTCTATGTTGTCTTGGGGGATCCCCGCATCTTTCGCTTTTTCCCTGACTTTTTTGATGATCAGTCTCTCACGCTCCTTATCTCTTACCGCCATATTTTTCTCTTTTTTTAGTCTACCGATTTCTCTGCCAACATCCAACCTATCTTTTATCAGCTCCAGTATCCCGGCATCTATTCTGTCTATTTCATACCTTAATTCCTCTAGTTTATCCATCCTATCTCTCAATTATGCTTTCCTCGATTCCCATACCAAAGTGTCTTGCTTCTTTGCTCATACTTACAAGTATCTCGTCGCCGGTTTTTAGTTTAGCTACTGATACTGGTTTTTTATTGGAGTTCACAAAGCGTATGGTTTCTGCATTCTGCACTATTGTTTTTATTATCTGACCCCCGCAGTCGGCTTCTATGAGGATCAGCGGTCTTTTCTCTATCTTCACTCTCCCGACATTCGCTGTTCTTGCGTTTCCCTGGCTGTCTACGATAAGGATCTCGTCTCCTGATTTCAGCTCACTCAGGTATTTCGTCTTGTTTTTCGGGGCCTTGACGTATGCATGCACGGCTCCTGCATTAACCCTGAAGGGTCTGGTCGCAACATACGGGTTCTCTACGGATTCCGAGTGTATCAGGAACAATCCCTTAGCCTGGGATCCGATGAGCATTCCCTCCCCTATGTCCATCATCGATGTGGTGTCGACACATACCCTGTCTCCCATACCCAAGGGCTCTATCTTCACCACCCTGGCTTTTTTAATCTCTATTTTCCCAGCATCTGCTTTCTCCAGGATCTCCCGTGCTTTTTTGATGTCAGAGAGATTTTCCGGCTTAAGTATTACTCCGCTTACTCCTACCTCAAGGGTCTCTAATGCGGTTCTTATCTCGTCTGCGGATTTCACCCCAGCCAGCAGTTTAACTTTTTCTTTCTGCAGGGCTGCTATCAGGTTCTCCAGAGGGATTATCGTCCAGTCTTCCCCGAATATCAACAGATTCCTGCAGATCTTCCCTGCTCTCTCAGCTAGATTCTCTTTTTCCTTGGAGTCTATGGTAATCAATGCGCAGTCTTCTTTCTGTAGTTTTTTAATATCTTCCTCGTCATTTATTTCCACAATCCTCATATCTGCTTTCCCAGACTTTGAGGCGATCTTCACTCCTCTTGCCAGCTCCCTGGTTTTTTCTATATTCTCTTTTTCATCGATCCATAGGGCATCCACGCCTGTCTCCAGGGATGATGTGACAAAGGGCTTGATCTTCTCCCATTCACCCTCCAACAATACCCATAAACTTTTCTCCATTTTGTTTTTTTACCTCCATATTCCACAAATTAATCTGATTTGGCGAGTTCTATGGCAGTATCCAGATAGCAACTCCTTGGGTCATGTTTAGTCTTCTCGCAGAGTTCAGCATTGCCTGTTTTCACAGCCACAAGATAATAACAATCTTCTGGCTCCCAACTCTTTTCGCAGAGTTCTGCATTGCCTGTTTTTATGGCCACAAAATAATAGCAACTTTCCGTGTAATTGGTCTTCTCGCATAGTTCAGCATTTCCGCTAAACCTGGCCTCACATAATATCGGGGTATCGGTCTTCCCGCATAGTTCTGCATTACCCGTCTGTATAGCTAAAATTCTATAGCAGTCTCTCGGATCATCAATCTTCTCGCAGAATTCTGCATTTCCTGTGTGCTCAGCTACAAGATGATAGCACTCTTCGGGGTTCCAGTGCTCCTCGCAGAATCCTGCCTTTCCGGCAAGCAGATCTCTGCATTCTGCTGGATCGCTGATTTTCTCACATAGCTTAGCATTCCCTGTCTTTATGGCTAAAATGCCATAACACTCTTCCGGGTTATCGCTCTTCTCACATAGCTGTGCATTCTTTGTTTCTATAGCTATGTTGTGGTAACAAGATTTCGGGTTATCGCTTTTCTCACATAGTTCTGCATTTCCTGTTTTCACAGCCACACCCCGATAACAATCTTTCGGTTTATAGCTTCCTTCGCAGAGTTCCGCGTTTTCTGTTTCTATAGCCACAAGATGATGGCACTCTTTCGGTTTATAGCTTCTTTCGCAGAGTTCCGCGTTCCCACTGACTCTGGCTTTACACTGTGCCGGATCATAGGTTTTATCACACAACTCCAATGCTTTTTCCACATTACTTTTTTCTCCGATGCATCCGCTTATCAGGACGGCGACTATAATCAAAGCAGCTGTTAGCTTAAATACCCCCCAATCCCTTCTCATTTTATTTTTTTTATTGTATTATAAAGTATAGGTTCCCATGGTAAGTATAGGTCCTGGATGGGTGTCTTTAGGTTTGTTGTAATGCGTTCTGAGGGGTCGCAAGACCCCGCAATACCCGTTGTGATGGTATGGGAATTCCTTTGGAATTCTCATAAATGACAAACCCTTCGGGTTTGACATTTCAACCTTTCTGAAGGTTGTTTTTCTACCTCTATGGAAGTTATGTAGATAGCAGAAGTGAAAAGCTATTTTTTCAGCTCTTTTATGGCTGTTTCTACATCCGCGCCCCCGTGTATTATCTTCGATAGTGCTCTTACCATCTTCGTCGGGTCTCTATGCTGGAAGGCGTTCCTTCCCAGGGATACGCCTTTCCCTCCGGCCTCCATGGCACCGTGAACCATCTCAAGCACATCCATGTCGCTGTCCATCTTAGCCCCTCCGGCAATAACAACCGGTTTAGGACATCCCCGGGTCACCTCCCTGAAGGAATCCGGATCACCTGTATAATTTGTTTTTATTATGTCTGCTCCAAGCTCCGCCCCCACTCTTGCCGCCAGCTTCACATTCTCCACATCGAATTCATCGATACCCTCACCTCTTGGGTACATCATGGCAAGCAGCGGCATACCCCACATATCACATAACATCGCGGTGTCTCCCAGGATCTTCAGCATCTCATGCTCCAGATTAGCACCTATGTTTATATGCACGGAAACGGCATCCGCTCCCATACCTAATGCCTCTTCCACGGTTGCGACCATCACCTTGTGGTCGGGGTCGTTGCTCAGTTTCGTGCTGCCTGAGAGATGTATTATCAGGCCGATGTCTCTGCCGTAGCCTCGTCGCCCGACCTCTACAATCCCTTTATGTATAACAACCGCGTTTGCTCCGCCTTCTGCAACCTTGTTTATTGTTTTGGGCATGTCTGTTAGTCCTGCTATGGGGCCGCTGCTGACTCCATGGTCCATGGGTATGATCACCGTATTTCCTGTCTCCCTGTTCATTATTCTCTCCATCCTTATATTCTTTCCGATATCCATTTTCCTTCTTATAATAAATCCAACAAAACCTTTGATATAATATAATCGAGTCAATATTTAAATACATATGTTATAATATTTATAAAAACAATATCCTTATATTGTAAAATTCTTAAAAATATCGAGAATGGAATCAATAATTGATGAAATCGATAAAGCAATAATAAACGAACTGCAAAGAGACGGGTCAATTGATATGAAAAGCCTTAGAGACAGGGTTAACAAAAATCTGGGCAGGCGGCTGTCTGTATCCACCATATACCACAGAAACAGCAGGCTTCTTGAGGATGGCGTCATACGAAAGAGCTTTATTCCGGACTACGACAGGGTCGGCAAATCCACCATGGCGTTTATAGCAGTAAAATTCGAGGGACATGATGAGGAGATATTCCGGAAACTCTCTGATATGGGGGGTGTGATGGAGGTTCATGCGGTGGGCGGGCAATATGATGTATTCCTGAAGGTCAGGGCGGGAAGCATCCATGAGATCGCAGATTTAGTATTTAAGATAAGAACAGAGTTTGATATAGTGAAGGCAACCGAGATATTCATTGTGCTAAAAAGCGAAAAAGAAACACCTGCAATTGAACTGTGATCAGGGAAGTTCCTTTTCCCTCCTCAGGGTGCAGGATGCTGCGAAAAAAAATGCGATTACCAGGGGAATTAACTGTATCTTAATTATCTCAAATTCTGCCATAGGGATAAATTCCTTAATGGTTCTCACAGAACTCAGAATAGATGCTGTGCCCAGAGCAAGTGTTATATAAAACCACACCGCAGACTTATCTCTTGTCAGAAAGAAGGTCTTAATGCTGTAGATGAATGAGATTAGAAAGAATAATGTCGTCACTATCTTGATTACGGCTATTATCCCAACTTCCATGTTATGCAGCCTCCAAACTCTTTGAGTGTAGATGTGAGTAGTAACATGCTGAGGCAAAAAGCATGCTTGCCAGAAGAAGCCATATCCACTCTATAAGACGAAATGTCTCGAATATGAAGTATTCCCTCATTATGGCCGCAGATGTGGAGATAACGAGGCAGGAGAATGCAAAAAGGAATAATTTCCATCTGTAATCCTGTTTAAGGGCGGTCAGGACACAGTGGAAGACAGGTATAAGCATTATCAAGGCTATTACCTGTGCAATCCTGAATGCCTCACCGCAAACTAACTGTCCATCCATTTTACTTAGTTATATGTTATATCTTACATTATATTAAATAAATATGATGCATCCAATAATCTCAGATATAGAGATTATTTCTCAGGTCTACAACCCTCTTGGCCTTACCTGTGCTCCGCTCTAAGCTTAAAGGCTCAACAAGCTCCACATCCGCTCCCACACCCAGACTATCCCTTAATTCTCTTTCCAGGCAATCCCTTAAATCCCTCAGAGACACCTCACTGCCGGTAAACATATCTGATGTGACCTCCACCCTAACCCGTAAAAATCAAAAATAATTCACTTGTTTTATCCATTAAACTCAAAGCCACAGAGAAATCAGAAGAGAATCTAGCCCGAAGTTTAATGTCCCGCATTTAACGAGGAGGATGGGGGGCATCATATATGGTGCTAATATAAGGGGGTGAAGGATGTGTGCTGGTTCACCTTATTGTCTGCTGTCTTTTACACTTGAAAGAAAAAATAGATTATAGTTAATAATGGATAAGAAAGTTCTGTTTTCCGGGAATGAGGCGATTGGAAGAGGTGCGATAGAATCGGGGGTCGGTGTTGCCACCGCGTATCCTGGGACTCCCTCAACAGAGATACTGGAGTATATCGCCGCAAATTCCGGTGGGATTCATGCGCAGTGGTCTGTGAACGAGAAGGTTGCATTAGAGACTGCGGTGGGGGCATCCTATTCCGGGTTGAGGGCGATCTGCTCCATGAAGCATGTCGGCGTTAATGTGGCCGCAGACCCGCTTATCACACTCGCCTACACCGGGGTTAAGGGCGGACTATTGATTGTTGCGGCAGATGATCCGGGAATGCACTCATCTCAGAACGAACAGGACACGCGATATTATTCCAGTTTCGCAAAGATATTCTGTCTTGAGCCCTGCAGCTCACAGGAAGCCAGGGATATGACGGTTGAGGCCTTCAAAATCTCTGAGGAAACCGGATTACCTGTGATGCTGAGGACACTAACAAGAGTCGCACATACAAGCTCTCCTGTAGCCCTTGGTGTGATCAGAAAAGCAAAAAAACCACACCTTGATATAAAACCCAAAGAATGGGTTATGATACCAGCCCATGCCCGAGTGAGGCACAGGATACTGAACGATAAACAGAAGGAGTTACTTGCGATCTCAGAGAACTCAGAATTTAACAAAATAGTGGAAGGAGACGGTGAGGTGGGGGTTATAGCCTGCGGTTCAGCCTTTAATTATGTGATGGAATTCCATGACAACGATTTCTCTGTTCTGAAGATAAGCACCTACCCTCTGCCGATTAAACTGATAAAGAAGTTCCTGAAAGATAAGGAAAAGATTATTGTTTTTGAGGAAGGTGAACCTTTTGTGGAGGACATCATCCGATGTAATCACGGGCTTGTTGTTGGAAGGCGCTCAGGTGATATCCCCCTTACGGGTGAGCTGACACCTGAGGTCGTTTCCGGGGTCTTAGGGAAGAAAACCATGGAGGTCCGGGAAGCAGATAGTAGGTTGCCTGCAAGGCCTCCGGTGATGTGTCCCGGTTGTCCGCACAGGTCGCTGTATGTGGCACTAAAGAAAGCAAAATCAACCGTTGTCGCAGGCGATATCGGCTGCTATACCCTGGGGGTTCAGCCCCCGCTTGGGGTGCTTAATACATGCCTCTGTATGGGGGCCGGCATAGGGCAGGCAGCCGGCATGTCTCACTCAGGTATTGATGGTGTGGTGGCTGTTATAGGGGAATCCACGTTCCTCCATTCCGGCATAACCTCCTTGATGAATGCGGCCTACAATAAAGCAGATATTCTGGTAATTATTCTCGACAACAGTACTGTTGCAATGACCGGGCACCAGCCAAACCCTGCAACCGGAGTAACTGCAAGAGGAGATAAAACCAGGAAGATATCGATCGAGGATGTATGCAGAAGCTGTGGTGTTGACTCAGTTACTGTAGTAGATCCCTATGACATCAGGAATTCCGGGGATGTAATACAAGATAAAATATCCTCACCCGGCGTTAACGTTATAGTCTCAAGGAGGCCGTGTGTTATCCTCAAGGGTGTTTCGAGGGGAACACCTTATATTGTGGATCCGGGAGAATGCACGGGATGTGGGAAATGCTTTGAGGTGGGCTGTCCCGCAATCAGTTTAGATGGGAAGGCCCAGATTAACGCCGATTTGTGCCGGGGCTGTGGCACCTGTGCTGCGGTCTGCCCCTTCGGTGCCATAAAATTACGAAAATGAAGTCTGATATATTGATTGTGGGTGTGGGCGGTCAGGGAATAATCCTTGCATCTGAGATACTTTCCAGGGCGGCCCTCGGGCAGGGCCTGAACATCAAGAAGGCTGAGACCCATGGAATGGCGCAGAGGGGCGGCTCTGTTGTAACCCATGTCCGATTAAGCGATTCTGTGATCTACAGCCCCCTGATTCCCCGGGGAACGGCGGATGTCATGATCGCATTTGAGCCTCTGGAGGCGTTGCGTTATCTTAGATATATTAATGAAAATACTGCCCTGATAGTGAACAGTAAACCTGTGAAGGTTGCAGGTTACCCGGATGTCGGTGAAATATTAGCTGAGATAGAAAGATATGGGAACCCGGTTATCCTTGATGCTCTTAAACTGGCAGAGGAGGCAGGCAACACCCTGACACAGAATACAGTGCTTCTGGGAGCAGCAAGCAGATACACCCCCCTGAAGAGAAAGGTCCTCACCCAGGCAATCAAGGAAACCGTAAAAAAAGCAGTGGATGAAAACCTGAAGGCCTTTGAATTAGGCGCACGATAATCACCCCCACTTATCTAATGCCTCCTTCAGCTGGGGATTCCTTTCTGCATACTCCCTGGGAGAGACGCCCTCCATTTCTGCATCAACTGCCTGCCTCATCGCCCTAGCACCTGCCTCTGTTCCACTTGGGTGACCGTGTATTCCGCCTCCGGCCTGGATAATTATGTTACCTCCCATGATCTTTATCAACGGCTCCACCAGCCCCGGGTGCAGTCCACCTGAGCATACCGGAAACGTGGATTTCATCCCATATAATTCATCTGTGATCGCCTTCTGTATCACGGTTACCTCCTTTCTTCCGCCCTCCATCTTCCCAACCACCGTCCCTATGTGCAGCTGATCTACTCCAATCAGCCTGGAGATTTTCGCAAGGGTAAGCATAGAGATACCATGTCTCTTGTTTCTGGTGAGTGCAGCGTGCATCGCCCTGTGGGCGTGGATAACCAGCCCGGGGTTTTTATCTCTCAGGGTCTGAAGTGCTGAGAAACCAGCAGTCAGTATATCGATCATGACATATCTGCCCCCATGTTCTTTCACAAACTCCACTCTCCTCATCATCTCCTCTGTTTCTGCTGTGACATTAGGCATATAAATCTTTATCTCCCCGGTTTCATTTTCTGCCTTATCCCTCAGCTTAATTGTTTCAGCTACCCTGTCCCTGAATTTATTAAATATCTGGTCGGTGAGATTCTCATCATCCTTCACTATGTCACATCCACCCGTCCATGAACTATATGCGACCTCAGCGTGTTCTTTCGGGGAGAGACCTACTTTAGGCTTAACTATCGTCCCTACCAGCGGTCTTTCCTTCACCCCAACCAGATCCCTCACACCCTGGATGCCGAAGGCGGGACCCCTGAATCTTTTTATCATTGAGGGGGGGAACTTTATGTCCTCAAGTCTCAGATTTTCTATGGCGTTCATCCCAAAGATGTTTCCGGCAATGCTGCTGAGGATTTGCGGCATGCTGCCGTCCTCAAACAGCTCCCGCGGATAGGCTATCTTTATCACGTTACTTCCCCCGTCCATCTCAAAGACTGTGGGTTTCAGCCTTCGGGCAATATCCGGCTTCATGGTGGAGAGATCCGTCCACGTCCCTATGGAGGATTCCCCGGCTACGTGCCCGGATGCCTCCTCTAAAGAGACTCCGGAGGATGGCTCAAGGCGGTAGGTGGTTATCAGTTCATCCTCTCCTGGTTTATATTTAAGATCTATGTAGTCCATTGTTAATTTCTTTTATTCTGTAGATATAAATCACGAGTGCTGCTGGGAATGATATGATGCAGAATAAATAAACGTCTGTGGCAGACACGAGGCCGTAGAGGGGGTTCACCGTGAGGGGGTAAAAGGGCCTGATGTCTGTGTAAATAAAAGAATCGAGGAGGAGGTGTATGTAAACCCCTGCAAGGGAGGTGAGGAGTATCTTATTGAATGACGGGTTCTGCTCCAGCTTCAGTACCCTCATAACTGTCTTTGTCTTCTCCCTCAGAAAGAACATGATAAGTGCCAGAATAAACGCTATGAGTGTCCCTGCAAGGAATGTATGAACTACTCCGTGTAGTGGGGCATCCAGTTTGAGAAATAAAACGGCGGCAGGTTCTATATCCACTATAACGCTTGCTATCAGAAAGGTAGGTAAGTCCAGGATAGGCAGCATAATCAACCCTATCAACAATGCGGGACCCAGATGGAAGGGGGTGAAAGGCATTTTTTTGGGTTGGCTAAATATCTATTTAGCTGTAATGTACTTATGGAAGAAGCAAATCAGACAGGAGGCGATGTATAGGAAGACTAAAATAATTGCCATAGTGGTGCCGTCAATAGAACTTTTCCAGTTAGATGCAGATCCAAAGCACATGAGAAGGAAATGGATTGGGATGCCTCCTGGAATGAAATTCTCTGTGTAACATTTATCATCTGTAAGATCCGTGCATCCCTCGATGGGCATCTGCAGTGGCAGTGGCAATATACACGCCAGGAGGAGAAACAACTTTATCTTGCCTGATGTGGGGATAGGCATCTGCTTGGATTTCATGGTTTTTTAGATCACCTCTTTTGTGGAGGGTAGTTCACGGGATATGATTCTTGTGGCCTGATAGAGGGCTTTAGCCAGGGCCTTGAAGCAACACTCAGCCTTGTGGTGGTCATTTTTGCCTTCCACCTTCACATAGAGATTTAACTTCCCGTTCATGGCAAATGACTCCAGGAAGTGGGGGATGTTCTCTTTCTTCAGATCCCCGAGGGTGCTTTCCTTGAATTCGGAGTAGGGCATTTCTATTACTGCGTAGGGTCTGCCGCCCAGATCCACTGCCACTGTGGAGTGGGAGTCATCCATGGGGACGATGGCGTGTCCCATCCTGGAGATACCTTTTTTATCACCTAGGGCTTCATCAAGCGCTTTTCCCAGACAGATTCCTATGTCCTCCACTATGTGATGATCATCTACCTCAGTATCTCCCTCTGCTTTGATCTTAAGATCAAAGAGGGAGTGTCTTGCGAGTGCATCCAGCATGTGATTGAGGAATTTTATGGGGGCATCTATATCCACCTTCCCGGAGCCGTCGAGATTCAGGGTTAATTTAATGGATGTCTCCTTTGTTTCTCTTTCTATTGTTGCGATTCTCATGTTATTATTGATTAAGACTAGCTTATATAAAAATATCATTAATATTATTCTCCTCCCAAACATTTATACATGTTTTTATGGGAGTATGAGATGAAATTGGATGCTAGGGTAATCAACAAAGGCAGAGTTGTGGGGGAGGCTCTTGTTTCCCATGAGCCGATATCTTTTTTTGGGGGAGTCGATCCGGAAACCGGCATAGTCACCGAGAGGGGGCATGAGTTGCAGGGTAAGAGTATAGGGGGTAAGATTCTTGTGTTTCCGCAGGGGAAGGGCTCCACTGTCGGATCATACGCCCTTTATAGGTTAATGAAGAATGGGGTTGCTCCAAGGGCAATAATAAATGAGAGCTGTGAGCCTATTGTTGCGGTGGGGGCGATTATCTCGGATATTCCCTGTGTAGACAGCCTGAAGATAGACTCCATTAAGACCGGAGATAGGGTGAGGATAGATGAGGGTAAGGTTGAGATTGGCTAGATGCAGGGATCCTTACCTTAAACGCTTAGGTTTCGGGATACTCAGCTAAGGTAATCCTACACTCCTTACAAATATACGCCTCCATTTTATGTTGCCACATAACATCAACTTTATCCTTCACTTTAAATAAACCATACGACTTACACCAGAGGAGGCCGATATTAAGCCCGATTGGGTTCTCAAAGCCTCTTCCCAAAACCCAGATTCCCTTCTCCATCTCCTTGCCACATTTAGGGCATTTCATAATACTATTTTTGCCGCCATTCCCCATAACTCTCTGGACGAGCTCTGAGTTTCCACTTCTTTTTTTACCTCCTCGATATCTATATATATAACACAACATGCCAGAACTGATTATATTAAAGCTCGGCGGATCTGTGATCACAAAGAAACGTGAGGAGAAGGCTGAGGTAAACGAAGAGAACCTAAAGAGATTAGCCAGGGAGGTAGCGGAGGCGGAAGAGGAGGGATGTTTTTCGCTGGTGGTGGTGCATGGGGCAGGACCCTTCGGCCACGTTCCCGCCAAAGAATATGCTCTGGATAAAGGTTTAAGGGGCGACAGACAACTTAGAGGGTTTTCCGTAACACACCAGTCCATGGAGAAACTGAATTCCTCAGTCGTTAGTTTCCTGAGAGCCGAAGGAATAAATGCGATCGCATACCAGCCCTCTGCTCTTGGAATCCTGAGGGATAAAAAACTGGTTTATTTCCCGACCGAGGTTCTTGAGAAACTATTAGACCTTGGTATGGTGCCTGTTGCCTACGGTGATGTCTTGGTCGATGAAGAAACCGGAGTAAACATCCTGTCCGGGGATCATCTGGTGCCGTATCTTGCGAGAAAACTTAAAGCAGACAGGGTTTTGATAGCAACGGATGTTGAGGGAATCTTTAATTTGAATCCCAGGAGACACGAGGACGCGGAACTCATAAAGGAGGTCACATCAGAGAACATTGAATTAATCCGGGAGATAGGATCATCTGAGAGCACGGATGTTACAGGCGGGATGGAGGGGAAACTCTATGAGCTTATGAATCTTGCGGAATACGGCATAGAATCTGAGATCATATCCGCGTTAAACCCGGGGGTTCTGAAAAAAAACCTTCTCGGGATGAAAGGCCTTGGAACCTTAATTAAGAGATAATCAAATACTATTTACAATGATTGATAAACGAAAAGAGGATCATCTGAGGATCTGTGTGGAGGAGGAGGTCGAGTTCGGAAGCGCCGGGTTTGAGGATGTAAGATTAACTCACAGGGCTCTTCCTGAGCTGGATTTCGATGACATTAACCTGGAGACAGAATTCCTAGGGAAAACCCTGAGTTATCCTGTGATTATAGAGGGCATAACCGGGGGGGTTCCCAGAGCAGAGAAGATAAATGGGGATCTGGCAGCCTTAGCTGAGGAATTCGGGGTCGGCTTTGGTGTGGGAAGTCAGAGGATGGCGATAGAGGACCCGAAATTAGCCGGAACATATCAGGTTAGGGATGCAGCCCCAAACATCTTCCTGATTGCAAATCTCGGGGCTGTTCAGCTAAACTACGGCTACGGTATCGCAGAATGCGAAAAAGCAGTTGATATGATTGACGCTGATGCATTAGCGCTGCATATTAATCCACTACACGAGGCAATTCAGCCGGAGGGAGATAAAAACTTTTCGGGTCTAATCGAGAAGATTAACTCTATTTCACAGAAATTAAGGAAGCCGTCGATAGCTAAATGTGTCGGCTCAGGGATCTCCTATGAAACCGCGGAAAAACTGAAGGTCTCTGCTTTTGATGTTGGCGGTGTTGGAGGCACCTCATGGAGTTTAATTGAGGGCTACAGGGGGGATGTGAAAACAAGAAGGACTGGGGAAACCTTTTCTGGGTGGGGTATCCCAACCGCTAAGTCAATAGGTGAGGTTTCAAGGCTGGGAATCCCTGTGATCGGCTCTGGCGGAATCCGAACCGGGTTGGACGGCGCAAAAGCAATTGCTCTTGGAGCTGACTGTGTGGGTATGGCGTTGCCGATTTTCCGTGCCTGGTCAAGCAACGGAAAGAAAGGAGTTGCGGAATTCCTGGATCAGTTTTTAACTGAATTGAAGACAGCGATGTTTCTAACGGGATCCATAACCGTAGGGGAATTGAGGGATAAAGTTAGATGAAATTGGATTTCTTTAACAGACTCTTTGGCGGGGAAAGGAAGCAGAAATCTGTGGAATTGAATCCTGATGAATTAAGGG
Organism: uncultured archaeon; assembly: GCA_965602195.1. Taxonomy (GTDB): domain Archaea; phylum Altiarchaeota; class Altiarchaeia; order IMC4; family QMZM01; genus CBFCYF01. The sequence continues at coordinate 22,427 of CBFCYF010000007.1, forward strand.
TTTGGGTGGGGAAGAAGATAAAGTCGAGGAAGGATGAGGTCTACAGGGAATGTAAGCCCTTGATAGGTGACATATCCAGGCATCTTGCAAAGGTAAGGGCATTAACTTTAGGTCTCGGGGAATCAGAGTGTCCTAAGGAGATACCGGAAAAGGCCCGCAAGATACTGCGCACTTCTAAGCCGGCGTTTGTTCACGGAATCCTGGATACTATATCCGCCATAGAGGATAAAAAGCCGTCCGGGTACGGTGAACTGAAGAGATTTCACGGGGATTTACATGCTACGGTGTCCTCTCTAGGCAAGATAGCGATCAGCCAGGGCAGGTATCTCCCAATCGCATTCGGACAGGAGATCGATGATATCCGGGTGGAGTCAAAAAGGCTTCTTGAAAAATCCAAGGAGCTGGGAGATAAACTAGACTCTGATATAGGTTTTTTGTCTGAGGCAAGCAAGGAGCTGGATGAGATAGAGGCAGATGTAGAGAAGCTGAAAAACCTTGATATAGAAGAATCTAAGGTAGATGAGGAACTTGTGAGGTGCTCAGAGAAAAAATCTGATCTGAGGGCGGAGATAGATTCCTTCCATAAAACCCGGGAGTCTGAGGAGCTAAATAAGGCCGAGAAGGAACTGAAGAAGATCAGGAAAGAAATATACCTCCTTGAATCAGACATCCATAACTGTATAAATCCCTTAAAGAGGTCAATGAAAAAATTCAGGAGATTTGCAGAGGTTAAGGGATATAATCCCCAGGTCATTAAGAACATCGATGGATATATGGAAAACCCTGTGGGTTGCTTTCTATCCGATGAGACAAAGAATCTGGAGAATGTGCTCATTGAGATCAGGAAGGCAATTGAACTTGAGGATTTCAGGCTTAAGGACAGAGATAAAAAGAAGATATCAATGAAAATAGAATCTGCACTGGCGGTTGACAGAGATAATCTGAGGCGAAGGCATCGAGAGCTTAAGATTCTTGAGAGAGAGATATTAAAAAGAATTGAATCCTTTTCGGTTACCGAAAAAAGAAAAGAGCTTGAACGAGACCTCGAGGACATTGAGAGAGAAATAAGAACATATGAGGATGAGATTAATAGGATGGGGAGGAAGAGAGAAGATATTAGGGGGGATGTATCCAGAGGAAGAGAGGAATTGGAGAGGAAACTAAACAGTATTGAAGGCTATGGAATTAAGGTAAGTTGGAGTGATTTATAGATCACCTTCTCATTTTGTCAACTGCTTTCCTGAACAAACCAATCAACGTGAAGGACTCCCTGCCGGAGATGAATGCTCTTCCGATCAACTGCCGGAAGGTCTTCTTCGCTAGTTTAGCATCCTGCTCTCGCCCATGCACCAAATCCACCAAAGAATCGAATTTATCCAACAAAACCTTTTTTTCAGTCAGATTCAACCTCCTGAATTTCTTCAGTTCCCTGCATCCCTCCTTCATCTCCTGCCTCGAGATCTCATAAAGCAGGACTGCAACAGAATGCGACAAATTCAGTGTCGAATACTCAGAACTGGCTGCAATAGAAACCAACAGGTCGCACATCTCTATCTCCTCATTGTAGAGGCCGTAGTCTTCCCTCCCAAAAACCAAGCCAATTCTCCCCTCAAGAGCCACAGACTCCCTCAGATCCTCAGGGGATACGGGGGTTCTCAGAGGATTACGGTCTGTTGCGATCACAGATGTTGTCGCAACAAGGAAATCGAATTCATCCTTTACTTCACTAAATTCCTCAACTATCCTTGCGCCCGCAAGTATATCCCCAGCGTGCATGGCCATAGCCCGTGCCTCACCTAAAATCTCCGGGGGATTAACCAGAACCAGCTGCCTGAACCCGAAATTCTTCATCACCCTGGCCACAGAGCCGATGTTCCCCTGATACCTCGGTTCCACAAGAATTATGGAAAATTCCGTCATCTTACCTCTAAACTTTCTCTTATTGTGCCGTCTGGGAGCATATTATCTGGATGCAGCTTACCTTCCTCCTCCAACCTGTACCTGACACAAGCCCTATAGTTTCCTCTACAGTACTCTCTAATCCATCTCTCCTCTAACCTGCCCTCCTCATAAAATCTCTTCATCGGGCACGCATCATACCACTTACAGGTTTTATTTGTCTCCATCAGTACCTGGAAATCCTCCACTAAGAGATTTTTCATTCCCGGATTATAAGCTACAACCGCCGGATGATACAAAGGTATTATCTTCTTAACTCCTCCCGGTCCTGCGACATTAAAAATCCTTCCATGTACTTTACCTATCCTCTCCTGCTTCAGATTGAATTTCCCTGAGATATAATCATATGCGAAATTCCCAAGGGAAGCAATGATCTCCGGCTGGATTACTGCGATCTGCCGGTCCAGGTACCCTCCACATGCCTTTATTTCTTCAGGTTTCGGGTTCCTGTTGTCTGGGGGCCTGCATTTCAGGATGTTGGTTATGTATACCTCTTCTCTTTCCATCCCTATTGATTTAAGCAGCTCGTCAAATATCCCCCCTGCTCTGCCAACAAACGGCCTGCCCTCCTGATCCTCCAGGCGGCCTGGGGCCTCACCCACAAACATTATCCTTGCAGACAGAAGTCCCTCTCCGACAACAGGCTTATTTCTACTGTTGCACAGACCACAACCCCTACACCTATTTATTTCCTGCACAAGCCTTTCCATCTCCTTGTTTCTCCTCATTTTTATCTGTAGGTGATCTAAGTACTAATATGAAAAAAATCAAGATTCTGAAGATAATATCACTACTGTTTATTTTTGCAGTAATCTTTATAATAATCTTCATAACAGGATACCTGTATGGATCAGTTAATTCATACAAGAAATGCCTGATAGAATACGATTACGGCTGTGACGGGTCCTACCTTGATCATGGGATGTACTCCCCTTATTTCTACTCCCATTTCATCAGCCATATTACTAGAGAACCACTCCCCAAACCTGGAAGCAATTTCTATGCTGGAAATAGAATTGGGATAGTTGATTTCCGTTTATCTGAGAATGGAGAACTAGATATTTTATTTAAAAACGATGCATGTAATGAAACGGTTATCCCTGCAGATAGGTTTAATGCAACTCTAAGAGTAGTGAACAATAAAAGAGCGGATATAGAATGCAGCAGACTAAACTCAGACATTATTTTAAAACCGTGCGGATTTAAATTGATTACTCTCTCTTGCGGAAAACCCGAGGACGGATATATATGCGGCAGCAGGTATTTTGTCTCCATTGAGATATTGTTTAATGAATCCAGCTATGCAGATTCCGGCAATATCTGGGGTTGTGTCGAATGTTAAATTATTTCTGAATGTTCCTTTTCTCCTCATTAACAAGCTTATGAGCTAATCTCGTGGGTTCCGGCAGCTTATATCCTCTAAGACAATTCTTAACTACCTCAATGCTGGTTTCCACTGAGATTCTGTTTCCAGGAGAAATAAAAATCGGGTTGCATCCCTCCCTGCTTTTAAGTACCGCACCTACAACCTCGCCCTGGTATGTCAGTGATCTGTGTACTCCAACCTTCTGCGGCGCTTTGAAATCCCCCACCAGCCTCCTCTTTGCGACCCCGATGGTTGGCGTATCCAACAAAACCCCGACATGGGCTGCTATCCCCATACCCCGCGGATGAGCTATGCCGTGACCATCGATAATCAATATATCGGGTTTCTTCCCCAATTTTTTATAAGCTTTGATTATAGAGGGACCCTCCCTGAACGTTAAAAATCCGGGGATGTAGGGGAAATCTATCTCAAGGCAGGAAAAAGATTTCTCTATCAACTTCATCTCGGGATAGGAGAGAGTTACAACACAAGACAACACCCTGTCCCTGCCAGGAAACGCCTGATCCACACCCCCGACCATCTTAATCTCTCGGGGCAGTTCATCCTCAACTATGAGTTTCTTGCGCAGTTCCTCCTGGATCTTAATGTACCTCTCCCTTTCAATCATATGCATCTATTAACCATTAACTCCATAAAATAAAATAACAGGATGAAATTAATAGGGACTATATCCGGGAAAGTAGAGCCAAGTGAATTTGACATCATGCTGTCGAGTATGGACATAGAGCGCGGGGCGTTCATCAAAATCAACCACGAGAGCTACGGGTGGGTTCTGGCCAGAATCGAGAACCTGAGCAGGTATATGAAGGACGAACAGGAGATACTAACCGCTAATGCAATAGCCGTCGGATACAGGGACGGAAAGCAGGTTCTGATGCCAAGAAGCCCCTTCAAACCCGATGCACGGGTTTATTCCGCGGACAGAGATCTGATCAGGGACGTCATAGGCCTCAATAAAAACAGGAGAGACAGCATCTACCTGGGATTGCTTGAGGGACATGACATCCCAGTGTACCTGGACATCCATAAAGCCATAGGAAAACATATATCAATCCTGGCCAAAACCGGGGCAGGCAAAAGCTATACTGTGGGGGTAACCCTTGAGGAATTACTGAAGAACAAGATACCTGTGGTTGTAGTAGACCCCCACGGGGAATACTCCACCCTGAAGCAGGAGAACGACGACTACGACCAGATGCTCACCTACAACATCCGACCCAGATCATATGAAAACCAGATAATAGAGTACGCAGCCAACACCCTGGTTAATCCAGGAGCAGAGAAACTAACCCTGAAACCAAGATTCTCTCTGAAGGAATTAATAGATATCATGCCCCTGAGACTCAATGAAAACCAGAAATCAATCCTCTACACCGCATTCAAGAGATTCAGGGACAGGGACTACACTATACAGCAACTAATTGATGCGGTGCAGATGGAAGACGGAAAACCCAAATGGAAAGTAATTAACGGTCTTGAGGAGCTGAGGAATTCAGGGCTTTTCGAGGGAACCCCGCTCCTAGAGAAAGATATCGTAAAAGACGGGCAGCTGACCATAATGAACCTGAAGGGCGCATCCCCCGAGATCCAGGAGTTGATTGTGGCGGAGGTCGCCAGGTTTCTCTTCGAGGCCATAAAGGTGGGGAGAATCCCCCCGTTTCTATTCATCATCGAAGAAGCTCATAACTTCTGCCCTGAGAGAGGTTTCGGGGTAGCCACATCATCCCACATCCTGAGGACCATAGCATCCGAGGGCAGGAAGTTCGGCCTCTACCTGTGTGTGGTTTCCCAGAGACCCGCTAAGGTAGATAAAAACATTATCTCTCAATCCAACACCCAGATAATCCTGAAGGTAACAAACCCTAATGACCTGAATGCCATAGGCAGATCTATTGAGGGATTTACTCAGGGAATGGAGTCTGATATCAGGGAGTTGTCGGTCGGGCAGGCACTGGTGGTTGGGGAGTGCGTTGAGCAGCCTATAGTAGTGAACGTCAGGGTCAGGGAGACGAAACACGCCGGCGCCAGGACAACCGAGGAAAAGGAAAAGATCGAGGAGAGAAAACCCTCGACATTGGATAAAATAAAGCCTATATTCATAGAGGAAAAAGTTAAGGAAACAACCGAAAAACCAGTGGAAACTAAACCCAGGTTGAAGAAAAAGAAATCGATACGTGGAAGGCTGAAGTCTGTGTTCATACGGGAGAGGGAGGAGGCAGAGAGCAAATAGCTTCCATTAATTTTAAAAAAAGCTATGTCGTGGAGGATTGGTTTAAATGAAATCTGACAAAATAAAGAAGGGTGTGGAGAACGCACCCCACAGGGCAATGTTTTATGCAACCGGTATAACGAAGGAGGAGATGGATAAACCCTTCATCGGGGTGGCATCAAGCTTCAACGACATTATCCCGGGACATGTTGATATGAGAATACTTGAGAGATTCATTGAGAAAGGAGTTCATGCAGGAGGCGGGTGGCCTCTCCTGTTCGGGGTGCCAGGGATATGTGACGGGATAGCTATGGGGCACGAAGGGATGCGATACTCCCTGCCCTCAAGAGAGCTTATCGCAGACGTTATAGAAACCATGGCAAAGGCACATGCATTCGACGGACTCGTTCTGCTCACAAACTGCGACAAAATAACACCAGGAATGCTTATGGGAGCAGCAAGACTGGATATCCCCGCAATCACTGTTACTGCCGGCCCAATGATGTCAGGCCGCTACAGGGGAAGAAGGCTCTCTTATGTGAGAGACACCTTCGAGGCTGTTGCAAAATACAATGAAGGCGAGATATCTGCGGAAGAGATCGCAGAACTTGAAATAAGAACCTGCCCCGGAGGAGGCTCATGTCAGGGCCTCTACACTGCAAACACCATGAACTGCATAACAGAAGCATTAGGTATGTCTCTAACTGGATCCGGCACCGCATTAAACGGAACTGCAAAGAAAAAAAGAATAGCCTTCGACAGCGGAAAAAACATCATTAGGTTAGTGGAAGAGGATATAACCGCAAGAAGGATTATGAACAGAAAGGCATTTGAGAACGCCATCATGGTTGATATGGCGATGGGCGGATCAACAAACACAGTCCTACATATAACTGCTATAGCACATGAGGCAGAGGTTAATCTACCATTAAAGCTCTTTGACAACATAAGCAAAAAGACCCCGCACATAACAAACATCAGGCCAGGGGGAGATTACTTTATGGAGGACATTGAGTACGCTGGTGGGGTTCCAGCAGTCTTCAGTATCCTTAAAGATAAACTGAATGATAATATAACAGTCAGCGGAAAAAACATAAAGGAGATCGCCTCCGAAGCCGAGGTGTATGATCTGGAGGTATTAAGGCCCGTGAGCAGACCATTCCACAAGGAAGGCGGAATAGCAGTACTTAAAGGAACACTCGCCCCGGATGGCTCTGTGGTAAAGCAAACCGCGGTAAGTGAAAACATGATGGTTCATGAGGGCCCAGCCAGGGTATTTAACTCAGAGGAGGAGGCACTGGATGCGATTACAGGACACCGGATAATGAAAGGCGATGTTGTTGTAATAAGATACGAGGGACCTAAGGGGGGGCCGGGGATGAGGGAGATGCTTGCCCCAACAAGTGCCATAGCAGGTATGGGTTTATCTAAGTCGGTGGCTTTGATTACAGACGGAAGATTCTCCGGGGGAACCCGTGGGCCATGTATAGGGCATGTAAGTCCGGAGGCAGAAGAAGGCGGACCCATCGCGATTGTGGAGGAAGGTGACGTAATTCAGATCAACATCCCTAACAGGGTCCTTAACATAAAGTTGTCGGAGTCTGAGGTCAGAGAGAGGCTGGGGAGATGGAAAAAACCAAAAAGGAAACTAGAGGGAATCCTGAAGAGGTATTCATCACTGACGAGCTCTGCGGATAAGGGAGCTGTTTTTAAGTAGGTTATTTCCTCTTCTTCCTTCTTTTCTCCACCACCTCAATGTGCTCCGGGAACTCCAGCTCGTATCTTCCACCTACAGGGGTTATCTTCGCTACATGGATTTCGCCGCACTTTGGACACAATATCTGCTGTTCCATAGACGGAATATGTATGGGATGCTCGAACTCTTCAACACATTTTTTACATCTGACTACAAACTTCCTATAGAACACCGGCGGAGTCTTCTTGTATCTAATTCCAACCTCTGCCCCTTCCTCTAATTCTCTCAGATCCGAATCCACCAACACCGACTCACCAAGAGTTTCAATGATTACGACCTGCTTATCCCTTTTTTTCTTAAGCCAATCTACCAGGGTTTTTCTATTGCCTCCCTCCCTCTCGGCCTTTATGATTTCATCATAGCTGGGATCTTCCATCTCTATTACCCTGCCCTTAACCTCATCCACACTCCCCTTCAACAGCCCCCCATAACCCTCATTCTTTTTCATAGACATTTACATCACCTGCTGCAGTAAATCATAGGAAGAGATATATAAATTTGAACTGATATAATCTATTAACCTAAAATGAAACTGAAATCTGCACTCTATGCTATTGAGGCCGGCCGTCCTATCGTGATCCTGCATGAGGAGGATGCCAAGGATCTGGGTGTTATTGTCTCCGGCAGGGTTAAACTAAATTACGGTGAACATACTGTATCTGCCATCGTGAATACCACAGAGACGCTACTGAATGCCGGAGAAATAGGGATTTTTGAGGAGGTGCAGGGAATCCTGAATGTAGCTGAAGGGGATTCAATAGATGTTAAGCCAACCGGAAGACCCGTATCTGTGCATTTTATAAAGAAGAAGATGGATGGGAGTCCCCTGAGTGAGAGCGAGCTCTACTCCGTAATCCAGGATATCGCAAACAACAACCTCACCACCACAGAATTAAGTGCGTTT
>CBFCYF010000008.1:0-30209 GCA_965602195.1 uncultured archaeon
CGGTTCTCAGGCGATGATAGCTGAATTGATGCTCTGTGGCACGATAAATGGTAGAAATACAAGCAAAAGCGCGAGATATATGCAAAACCACACCCTCTTAGACTGGAGAGATCGAATTAAGATAAAAGCAGACGAAACCAACATAGTGTTCGATAAACTTGAAATCTCTGATATAGATATTCTCATGTATGATGCGTTTCATATGGCAACGATAATAAAACTCGATATTATCGCCCGCGATAAAGAAAATAATAGCAAGTATGTGGGCAGGGATATTCCCGCAGCAATCGCAGTATCCTACATAGATATCTTTGAAGACCCACTCTACTATTTAATGACGAAGGATGTTGCAGCGAACACCACACATCTAACGGTAAATCTAATGAAATACTTCTCTAGGTGTTCTTTTAAGCAGTGGAATGGAACCACAATAGACGCTATCCTCACCCTCTCAGGGCAAGCAGATTACCGTTGCTATTATGTAAGCAACGTGTCAGAGTGCTGGGGCGAAGGCATGGGCTATGAACTAAATGAAACCGGTCCCAGCTTCTTTGACCGGTTGGAGGGGAACCTGAATCTATCCTGGAGGTATAGGGATCAGAGTGTAAAGTATTTCAATAATTCCAATATAGGTTTGGAATCATTTATAAATCTCCAAAATCTCTGGAACCACAGTGTTCCGGTAATCCAAGCAGATAACAGCTGGATAGACTATATGTATTGGAAGAACATCACAGGAGACTGCTGTGTAAATGGAACACGCCTCTATATACCCCAGAACTGGACTTTCCGAATAGACGAAAAACATAACCTAAAGTACAAATTCGGTGGAACCACCTGCTATTTGGGTGATGTCTGTACTCACACATAAAATGGATAGGAAAGGATACGCCATGAGTTGGGATGCGCTGCTTTCGCTGATGCTTATATTTATGGCTATGGGGGGGCTTTTGATTTTCCAATACACTAATATGTTACAGAGTGAGAGAAGGGGTTTACATAAACTGCATTTCATTGCAGAAGACGCGTTGGATGTTCTGGACAAGAAAGGTGTTTTGGAAGAGATTGGAGATGCGTGGTCTAGAAACAACACCCTCAGAGCCAACCAAACCGCCCGCACGTATCTTGATAAGATAATCCCGGAGTATATCGGATATGAGTTCAGGATGGACAATGATATCATAGCCAGAAGAGAGGGCTGGACGCCTGAGGGGGGCCCCATCGATAAAACCCACTCCACGAGGCTTATCTCGGGCTATGCCGAAAACATGACTTGGAGGGGATGGGCCAGCAGGGCGTGGCTTATAGAGAATAAAACACATGTTATAAACACAGTGTCGAGACAGATAAATAGTGCACAACTCACTACACTAAACCTTACCTGGCAGGATTATCATTATGCTATAGATCCAACATTCAAGGAGAATAAAACAATATGGCTCACCATCCCCCTGGGGCTAACTGTGACCAACGCCACCTTAGATATCCGGGGCTCCATATAAAATATATATAAAATGCACAGAAGGATATTGGAGAGAATATTCCTGGACATGATTCATGAAGACGAGTCATTATGGGATAAGACCACAGAACACATCCCCCAAAAGAGGGTGAGGGCCGAGATAATATCGAAGGAAGATGCTGTTGTGTCTGGAATCCATGAATCAAAGATCTTATTTGAGTTATTCAACATTAATGTAGTCGATTCTGCAGATGACGGACAAAGACTTAACTCAGGGGAGAGGCTTTTCGTGATAGAAGGCAACAGCAGAGACGTCCTCCTCGTGGAGAGGACCGCCCTCAATATACTATCCAGGATGTGCGGAATATCCACAACCACAAGGAAAGCTATAGATAAAGCGAAAGAGGCCAGCGACGAAGTGATAATTGCGGCAACCAGAAAGACAACCCCCTTATTCTCATATTTCGAGAAAAAAGCCGTGATGGTGGCCGGCGGCGACACACATCGCCTTAATCTATCTGATTCCATCCTCATCAAAGAAAATCACAGAAAGCTCTTTGGCGGTGTCAGAGAGTCCATTAAAAAAATCAGGGAGTCTAAATCATTCGTGGACAAGATCGAGATAGAAGTAGGCAATGAAGAGGATGCTTTTGCGGCGGCAGAATCCCAGGCAGATATAATAATGTTTGATAACATGGCGCCTGCGGAGATACGGGACGTGATCTCAGGGCTTAAGGAGAAGGATCTGAGGAAAAATATTCTGTTTGAGGCATCTGGCGGAATAAATCTAGACAATATAGCGGAATACGCCAAAACAGGCGTAGATGCGATATCCTGTGGCATGCTGACCCACTCACCCCACGCAGTAGATCTCACCCTAAGAATAATACAATAAACGGACGCGGTGGCGATATACTCGCTCACCCCCTCAGGAGTTTTCCTGTTTTTATTTCGACAACCTTCGATGGAACCCCCACCTTACATGGGCCGGAATCTATTATTAAATCAACACCAACCTTTATTTTATAATCAATCTCCCCTACGTCTCTTGGAGCCCCAGCACCCGACATATTAGCTGAGGTGGTTATTAGGGGTACGTTAGCATACCTGATAATCTCCCTGCTGACGGGGTGATTCATTATTCTGGCACCAACCTTCTCCCCTCCTGCAGTCACTAAATCAGATATGTTTCCTCTCTTTTTCACGACAAAAGTGAAGGGCTCTACGGCATTCCCCACAATGAACCCCCTCTCTTTATCGCTTAGGATTACATATCTCTCCAGCATACCCAGATCAGAGAAAGCCACGGAAAGCGGCGCATTCGTGCTTCTTCCTTTCAGCTCGTAGATCCTATCCACGGATTCAGCCAGATCTATCCTGCACCCGAGACCATATACCGTGTCTGTGGGATAAATAATAAGTTTCCCCTGCTTTATGTAGCCTGCTGCTTCAAGAAGAAGCTCCTTTCCCGGCTGTTCAGCATTAATCCTGAGAAACTTCATGGCCCCGTAAACCCACACTTATCACAGACGTATTTAACACCCAAAACCCTACACGATTTACATCTCACGATGGTGCTTTCTCCACACTGGGGGCACTCAAACTCCCCATAACTCTCCATTACCTCCATCCCACAGCTACCGCACTTCTTTGTCATTTTTATAGAGAATAATATTTGTATTAAAGACTAATAAGTAACACAGCCTTTAATAAAGGCTGGCGAAAGGTGGGGCGTGCGCTTCGCTTAGCCCCGCTGACTTAAATTAATTAAATTCATTAAGTGTGCTTGAGCTCCTGAAGGGCCGAAACACACGTTTGTCCTCCGCTCGGATCTTTGATTCGGGGGAGCCAAAACTCTGAAGGAGTTTTGTGCTCGGCAAACTCCGAGCAGCCTTTATTAAAGGCTCCGTCCGAATCGAAGATTCGGAGGACCCAAAATTGCAAAGCAACCGACAACTTCGTTGTCGGGCTTTTTCAGCCAAAGGCTGAAAACCCAATTTTGCGGTGGCGAAAGGTGGGGCGTTCACTTTGTTCAGCCCCACTGGATATATCAATTAAAGTTTAAGTTAATTATTAAGTGTGCTTGAGCGAAAGCGAAACACACTTTAGTCCTCGGCTAACTCCGAGATAAAATGAAGAAAATCAAGTCCGGCTCCAAGGTGGAGATAAGAACGCGGGACGGGAAATATGGGGGGTTGCTGATGGAAAGACCAGAGCTGGCAGGCGATGAGCATATAGTGATAAAACTCGATAGCGGCTACAACATTGGTATAAATAAAAACAAGATACTTGATGTGAGGGAAATAAAAACCAGCAGAAACGAGGAGAAGCCGAGATTAAAAGCACTTAGGAGGAATCCTAAGAAACCAGATATCTCCATTCTCGCCACAGGCGGAACAATAGCCAGCAGGGTGGACTATATCACGGGGGCAGTTAGTTCCGCATTTACTGCAAGAGAATTGATTTCAACAGTTCCTGAATTAGGGGATATCGCAAACATTCGTGGGAGGCAGATATTCAACAAATTCTCAGAGAACATCCACCCAGGAGACTGGATCAAGATCGCAGGGGAAACTGTGAAGGAGATAAAGAGGGGGGTAAACGGCGTTGTAATTACCCACGGTACCGACACCATGGGTTATACCGCAGCTGCATTAGCCTTTATGCTTACGACCCCCGTTCCCGTGATTCTCACCGGAGCTCAAAGGAGCAGCGACCGGGGCTCAAGTGATGCATCCATGAATCTGCTACACTCCGCGAAGGTGGCGGCAGAAGGAAATTTTAGCGGGGTGTGCGTGGTAATGCACGGCGAAGTCTCCGATTCATTCTCTCTTATACATCCCGCAACCAAGGTCAGAAAAATGCATTCCTCGAGGAGAGATGCCTTCCAGACAATAAATGATGAACCAATAGGCAGGGTTTCCGCTGAAGGAGTTGAGTTCTTCAGGAGACCCGGGGTGTGGAAGGGTAAACCGAAACTGGATGCAAAGCTTGAGGAGTCAGTTTTTCTTCTGAAGTATCACCCTGGATTAAAACCTGAGCTTATCGATGCCTTGATCAGGGAAGAATATAAGGGTGTTGTGATCGAGGGAACCGGCCTGGGACATGTTTCCAATACAATATCCTCCTCCATTGAGAGTGCAATAAATTCCGGCGTTATTATAGCCATGACCTCTCAAACTCTGTTTGGGAGGGTGAACATGAACGTCTACTCTACTGGAAGGGTACTTCTCAATCTGGGGGTGATTCCCTGCGGAGATATGCTGCCTGAAACCGCGTATGTGAAACTGATGTGGGTTCTCGGCCACACAAAAAAACCAGGGAAAGTCAGAGAGATGATGCATACAAATTATGCGGGAGAACTTACTGGAAGGAGTCTGATTAAGTGAAAATTATCGATATTTATCCCCTCCATAAAATATCTTATCAATTGGATGATGAGAATGGATAAAGCAATGGTGATATTTGCAATCCTCTTCTGTGTCTCAGGTGTTGATGCGGCGAGGGTGGGCGTGGTTGTTGAATTCCCTGGCGGCGCCATTATCACAGAATGTATCGACGCCGCAGAGGACCTGAATGGCTATGATCTGCTTAGGATGAGCAACCTGGAGATTGAATGGAGCCCTCCAACCGAATTTGGCCACGCACTCTGCTCTATATCTAATGTCGGATGCCCCTCGGATAACTGCTTCTGCAACACATCCTACTGGGGTTTCTATACTCTGGTGGACGGGGAATGGTCCTATTCCCCGGTGGGGTTTGACGGCGGGTTTTCATGCAGTGAACACTATTGTGTAAATGACGGGGATGTGGTAGGTCTGGTTTATGGAGATGCCAAGACCGTACCTAAAAAATTCAGGTTTGAGGATATCTGCCTGATTGATGAGACAGCAGCAGATACAACAACAACCCTGGGTGGGGGCTCGGATCTGGTGGGAGCTATTATACGATTTTCCACAGAGGATACTGGAATAACAATAGGTATTCTGGGAATTACCCTTTTACTCTTTATTCTTATATATAAAGCATAATTACGTCTGTTGAGGTGGATTTATGGCTGAAAGAATAGGTGTGTTGGTTGTTAGTTACGGGTCAAGGGCGGCTTCCATGGTGGATGCTCTTTCCAGAAGCAACAACTATGATGTTGATATCTATGTTGCTGACAAACAGAGGAACCCTTTTAACATGGAGAGGGCTAGGGAGCATTCTGTTGTTCCTGATCTTAGTCTGGATAAGATTGTTGACTTTGCTAGGCGAAACAGAGATAGGATCGATTTTGGCTTAGTGGGTCCTGAGGGCCCGATTATAGATGGCGTCAGGGACAAGATCGAAGAAACACTGGAGATACCTGTGATATGTCCCACAAAGGAGTTCGCATTAGAGGAGAGTAAGGTCAGGCAGAGGTTACTGCTCGGAGAGTGCTGTCCTGACGCCAATCCAAGGTTTAGGGTATTTAATAAAAGGGATTATAGTGGCATCGGGGATGTGAGAAGAGAGGTTTATTCCTGGCTGGATGAATTCGATAATGAGGTGGCGGTTAAGCCTGATCGCCCGGGATATGGTAAGGGGGTTGGGGTCTGGGGTGATCACTTCAATACGAGGGAGGCGTTGTTTGAGCATTTCATGTCAATCTATGAATATGATTCTGTAATCATCGAGGAGAAAATTGACGGTGAGGAGTCCTCCTTTCAATGTTTCTGTGATGGTAAACATATTGTTCCTTTACCTGAGACAAGGGATTATAAGAGGGCGTTTGATAATGATGTGGGCCCTAATACTGGTGGGATGGGCTGCTATGCCGGCGAAAACGGGATTCTGCCTTTTATAACAGAGAGGGACCGGGCGGAGGAGGAGGCTGTTGTGGAGAGGATATTCAGGAAGCTGCGGGGTGCCGGGCTTAATTCTGGTTTGCGGGGTATTCCCCTGTATGTTGCCTTCATTCATACAGACGATGGGGCTAGAATATTGGAGATTAATTCCCGGGGGGGTGATCCTGAGATCCAGACAGTCATTCCATTGATAGAGGATGATTTTGTTGATGTATGTTTTGACATGATCCACGGGACCCTGAGGGGGATGTCTTTCAGGAGTAAGGCTGCTGTTCTCACATATAAGGTTCCGCCTGGCTACGGCGGCTATGAGAAGAGATTCCCTGAGCGGATGGATAGATCCGGGGTCGACACGCCCGTCAACCTTGATGGTGCATATGATTTAGCCAGCAAGTATGGTGATGATCTCAGGGTGTATCCTGGTTCTTTAGGTGTTAGGGACGGCAGGTTTTATGCTATGGGTTCGAGAACGGTGTGTTGTATAGGGTACGGCGATACAATCAAGGAGGCACGGGGTATCTCTGTGGAGGCTGTTGAGGCTATCCGGGGCGGAGCCCTCTGGTACCGGGGGGATATTGCATCAAAGGAGCATATCGGAAAGAGCGTAGAGCATATGAAGAGGCTGAGAGGCTGATGGTTTGTTTACATTAACCAAAAATGAGACATGAGAAAGCTTTACTTTTAGGTGTTTTGGGTGACACGCCCCAAGTGAGAATAGTTGACTTTCTATTGGGACACTACAGATATGACTACTCCAAGAAAGAGATAGCTGAGGGTGCAGGCATGGCAGTCTCCACTCTATATGGTGTCTGGAAGGAATTGGAGGAGTTGGGGATAGTAACCTCGACGAGGGCGTACGGGAATACGAGGTTATTCAAGATAAATACAGAAAATTCATTGATTAAGTCATTAGCTAAGATGGATATGGATTTGATTGAATTAACGGCTCCAGGGAAGAAGATTGCGGCAGATCCACCACAAGCCCTGAGAAAAACAGCATAGTCAGACCTAATTCTCTGCACCAGGGGTTCCATGTATCGTAGAATCGTTTATTAACTGATCCCCCACTCTAATTAGAGTCAGATTGTTTCCACTGGTGCTGTCAGATCCATAGTATGCGATATAATCCACTTGGTTTCCTCCTCCATCCTTTAAGTCGATAAGCTCGAAATTAGTATTACTCAACCCGCCACATATACTGCCTTTATCCACGTGAAGCGCTAATGAATTATGATCTACACCAAAATTATCATAAACCTCTGTACCAGAGTCGCCATCTGTCACCAGAGCGTAGCCCCCAGATGGAATAACTGTTCCTTGAGCAGAATATATCTCTTCATCAGTGTGCTTTACATATCCTGATAATAATTCATCTCCGCAAATCGTCCATCTCGAGAGATTTATGTCATAACCTTCTGTATTATATAATTCTATCCACTCACAATAGGAGTCACTACATTCCCCTGGGTTGTACATAACCTCATTTACTATGATCGCACCGAGAGGTACGGAGGTTGTTGATGTGGTGCTTGTGGATGTTGTAGTTGATGTGCTCGTCGTTGACGTTGTGCTTGTTGATGTTGTCGTACTTGATGTTGTTGTTGACGTGCTTGTTGTGGTGCTCGATGTTGCCCCCAACGTTGAAGTCGTTGATGTAACAGTCGTTGATGTTGTTGTGGTAATGGGAACCACGCTCAATTTATCCACCATCTCCCCGTTATCATCCCTGAGTGTTGCTGTGTCGCCGTCGTTATTCCAGACCGAGCTCGTACGGCCCCAATATAACTTGGAGTTAGTATCATTTCCTTTTTTGGTGTATACCCTCACTGAAGAACCAGGATCCAAAATGAAATCTGAGGGAAAATCATACACGTGACCTTGCTCATCCTCAAGAGTCCATCCATCCATTACCTCCGACTCATCACCCCTGTTTTTTATCTTCACCCAGTCCTCTATAAGGTCTATCTCCGTGACCTCAACATTCCTCCCCGTAACCGTGACTGTTGTTGACGTTGTTGTAGTAGTAGATGTTGTTGTTGTGATGTTTGAGCTATTCCCTCCGCAATACCTGGGATCATCAACTACGCTGGTATCCGGACATACATACCTAAGCTTGACGATAAGTTCCTGCTTAGGACACCCAGCTGATTCATTCACGGTGGAGCCATCCGAACAGACATATCTATAAATGATCGTTTCCTCACACCTCTTCTCTATTCTCGGGCAATACTTCGGATCAGTAACCACCATCTCATTAGGGCAGACATACTTGATCGTTTCCTCTTCATCCCCCCCACCTCCACCAATACACGCACTTGATACAATAAGAACTGAGATTAACAATATGGGAACAAGCCTTTCCATAGATATATCTTAGGATATAAAAAGATAAAAGAGGGATGCTGCAATAATACCTGCGAGGAAAGTTGCTATGAAATTAACCAGGTGAGTGTTAGGCATTTTCTTTTCTATTGTTGCCCCCAGAAAACTATCTATATTACAGCCGATAAACCCTGATATTGTGCAAATTAGGAACACACACACCTCCTGGTTGAGGATTAATGTAATGGCTGATATGATTGATGAGCCAACCAAAGCACCGAGTAGTCCATATGACGACACCGCCCCACTTATGCCCACATCCACCCTCTTAAACGAGGTTATTAATCTCGGCCTCTTCTCATACACCTGCCCTATTTCCGTGGCAAAGGTATCTGCGGTGGCGGCCGCCATCGCTCCTGCGATCCCCACCAAAAAAAGCTCTCTCTGCGTCAGCCAATAAACTAAAGCAAATACTGTGGCTGCACCGCCATTACCGAACACATTCCTGAACGTTCTCTTCTCCTGCCCTACATGATACTGTTCCTTAACCGACCTCTTATACCTGGATATCAGATTCCCCAAGGCAAAGAAAGCAAGTATCAGGTAAATCCACGGCCAATCACCCCCAAGCGTAATAATAACCAAAGCACCGACTAAACCGGATGCAAGAACCGCCGAAAAATCCATACTCCTCTTGAAGTAGGCAACCAGGATTATCAATACCGATACCAAAAGCGTAAACCAGAAAATAGAAACATCCATCTTAAAGTATAAGTATAGGACTCATCGATAAAAACCAGAAGACCCCCCACAACCCTTTTCTTTAACAAAGAGCGCAAAAATCGAAGATTTTTGGGCTACCAAAAGTGCATAGCACTTTTGAGTAAAAGCGTTGACGGAAAAGAAAGGAATTTCCCACCGGGAAATTCAATAAGTTCTCTCTTCCAGGCAATTAAAATAAATCCTCATCCTGCACATAATTCTTCCCTAATTTCAGGGCAATCTCCGCTTTTTCAAGCTCTCCTCCCAGATAGGCTGCGTGTCCCAGAGTCTGGACTATACCCCTTGAAAGAATCTCACAGTATACATCCTTGGCCCGGTTCCCCCTGAATCTTGCCTTCGGTTTACCTCCCGTATAATAGACCACATCTATCTTATCCGATAGATAGATTCTGAACCTGGCATCCTCCAAACCCCCCTCCCTGAATTTATCGACCTCTATGACTTCTATGGATTCCTCCGCGGGGTTCCCGATTAATTCAAACCCCCTCTTATCTTTCAGACAGAGAAGATCAACCCCTAGATCCTTTGGCGGCTGCCTGCGTTTCTTGGATAAATACATCATTTTCACAGCCACAGACAATTCCCTCACCACACCACGTGTCTTTGAACTCGCCTCCGTTGTGAATATCATATCAACCCCGAGCTCTGAGGCAATTGACGTTAAAAGAGCGTTTACGCCCAGGGAATCCGCATCCATCAACTCTGTGACATTACCTGCGCCAAACATTAAGGGAATCTCAGGATGCCTCCCCCGAAATTCCTTATAAGCCACGACAGATTCCACCACCCCAAGGTTTGGGGGGCTCAGGATGGGATCCACAATTATTTTATTGAAGTCCATATCCTCTAATCTCCGGATCATAGACTCAAGCACCTCTATCCTCTCACCTGCCGTAGATGGAATACCCCTCTTGTTTCTCGGAATCACCACCACAGCAGCATCCACCCCCTCAACCACATCATAATTTGTCTCATCGATGGAGAGTATGAGATCAACTCCCGCATCTAACCCGGCGCGTATCTCCCGCCTATCCAATGAATCGATTGCTGTTGGAATATCAACCACAGAATTAATAATCTCTACCATCTGCCCCACCCTCTCTGTGTTGTTTACCCCGGATACCATCCCTAAATCAATAATATCTGCCCCCGACTTCATATAGTGGATGGCTCTCTCCTTAAGTTCATCCTCCGAAAGCAGGGGGGCGTCAGGGATCTCTGCCACAATCTTCATCAACCCCACCCCTAAATAAACCTGGTTTCTCTTCCCTACCCTAAGGGTGTAGCCCTCCCTTAATCTCCTCGCCTGTTCGATCTCCTTTTTCATCCTCCTCTCTACCTCATCCCTAAAAAGCTCATCTGCTGGTTTATCCATGGAGAGCCTTTCCCCTGACGATATCTTTTCCAGAATGAAGGGAAGATCACCTACGTTCTTCGATCCCCTTACGCAGGGAATCCCTGTTTTTTCCTGGATTATGGACACATCACCGACTACTGCTCCGGGCAGGAGGATGAGGGATATGTCGCCCAGGTTTTTTCCGTCAAGCTCCCTTAAGACCATGTCCGGGGATAACAAGGACGCTACGTCCACATCACATACATGAATCTCTACGGGAATCTCTGAATCCCTGCAGTGTTTTTCCACACTCGATGATGCCTGCCTTCCCGTAACCAAAAGTATCTTTTCTCCTTTCATTCTTTTCTTTATTATATTATCCTATTGATTATTGAATCCAACTCAATAATAAAAAAAAGGGGTGTTTTATGGACTACAGAGCAGATATCAGAATAGAATTGAAACCTGGGGCAATAGATGCTGAGGGGGAGACTGTTCAGAAGTCTCTGAGGCTGCTGGGCTATGATGTCGCCGCGGTGGAAAGCGTGAAGGTTTATGTCGTTACCATAGAGGCTGAATCCAAGGAGGAGGCGAGGAAGAGATTAGATGATGCCTGCAGGAGATTGCTTGCCAACCCGGTTATACAGAATTACGTGATCGAGATCAAATAAAAAGCCATCAATATGATGAAAATGCCTCCGCATAAAACGGTTATGGAAGGGATATATGAGATAAATCTACTTGAGAGCGCAGATGATGATCTGGTGAGGATAAGCGGGGAGAGATCTCTGGCACTGAATCTTTCTGAGATGCAGAAAATACAGAAATATTTCCGGGGAGAGGGCAGAAACCCCACAGACATCGAGTTGGAGGCTCTCGCACAGTCGTGGAGCGAGCACTGCTGCTATAAAACAAGCAAATCGATTCTTGAGAAAACCGTGTTCAGGATTAAGGCGCCGCAGAATATATGTGTGATCTCTGAGGATGCGGGGGTTGTGGAATTCGATAAAGAGTATGCCTATGTTGTAGCTCTTGAGAGCCATAATCACCCCTCAGCACTGGATCCATATGGGGGTGCGGCAACAGGTATCGGCGGAATTTTACGGGATGTCTGTTGTATGGGCGCCCAGCCGATAGCGTTAGTTGACCCATTATTCTTCGGTCCGCTGGATTTCCCTGAAGAGGATGTTCCTGAGGGGACTAAACACCCCCGGTTTCTGTTTAAGGGGGTTGTGTCGGGGATTGCAGCCTACGGTAACCGGGTTGGTATTCCGACGGTTGCGGGGATGGTGGATTTCGATGAATCCTATGTAGGTAATTGCATCGTGAATGTCGGTTGCATCGGCATAGTCAGGAAGGATAAACTTGCCCACAGCAGAGCCGGCGGTGTCGGGGACGTCTACATTTTGGTCGGAGGAAAAACTGGCAGGGACGGGATACATGGCGTAACATTCGCATCCGCTGAGTTGGGGGCAGATAGCGAGGAAAGGGATACGCCTGCAGTACAGCTGGGTTATGCGATAATGAAGGAGCCGTTGATTCACGCCTGCCTTGAGGTAAACGATAGGGGGCTTTTGACGGGAATGAAGGATTTTGGGGGAGGGGGTTTGTCTTGTGTCGCATCAGAGATGGCGTATGCTGGTGGAAAAGGTGCTGTAGTTGATCTGGATAAGATTCCCCTGAAACAGGAGGGGATGCCTCCCTGGGAGATCTGGGTCTCTGAGAGCCAGGAGAGGATATTGTTGTCTGTTAAGCCGGAGAATGTAGGGAGGGTTCTTGAGGTATTTAATCTCTGGGATGTCCCCGCCCAGGTTGTCGGGGAGGTTGATGGCACAAAGAGAATCAAGGCAATGTATAGAGGTCAGGGGGTTTTGGACTTGGATATTGATTTTCTGATTGGGGGGGTGAGGTATGATAGACCCTACCGGTTTGTTGACAGGGTCGCTGAAGAGCCGGAGTTCAGGATGCCTGATTTAGGGGAGACAGCATCCCTGATTATATCTTCGCCGAGGATCGGGAGCAGGGAGTGGATAGTCAGGAGATATGATCATGAGGTCCGCGGGAATACGATCCTTAAGCCGCTGCAGGGTTTAGTAAATAAACAGACGCATGGTGATGCGGCGGTATTGAAGCCTTTGGAGGGTAGCTTCCGGGGTTTATCAATTACGTCGGATGTGAATCCGAGATTCTGCAGGCTGGATCCTTTTTGGGGGGCGGCGTCGGCAGTTGAGGAGGTTATACGTAATCTGGTGGCTGTTAATTCCGTTCCTCATTCATTGGCTGATTGCCTGAATTTCGGCAATCCGGAGAAACCTGATCGTCTGGGGGATTTCATACGGTGCTGTGAGGGTCTTTATTTTGTCGCCAGTTCATTTGGCATCCCGTTTGTCTCAGGTAATGTGTCCTTCTATAATGAAGGCACCGGCGGGACTATTGCGCCGACTCCGAGCTTGCTGGGGGTTGGAATAGTAGAAGATGTCAGGAGGGTTGTTTCTGTGGATTTGAAGAAGGAAGGTAATTTTATATATCTTATCGGAGAGACGGGGCGGGAGTTGGGCGGCTCAGAGTATTACCGGGTTCTTGGATTGGAGGGTGGATGTGTTCCGAGGGTTTATCCGGATAAGACCAAAGAGAAAATAGATTCCTTGTTGGACGCGATGGAGGGGGGTCTTGTTGAGAGCTGCCATGATCTTTCCACGGGCGGTTTACTTGTTGCGGCTGTGGAGATGGCGTTCGGAGGGGATCTTGGAATCGAATTGAATCTTGGGGGGTTGGGGGATTTGAGAACAGATTTTAAGTTATTCTCTGAATCCAACGGCAGGTGGCTGGTGGAGGTAAAGGAAGAGAAGGCGAAGGAGTTTGAGGAGCGTGTTTCCTCTAAGAAAATCGGAGCGGTTGTTAAAGAAAAAGAGATCAGGATTCGTGATGGAAAAACGAAACTGAGTATCTCACTCGATGGATTAAGAGATAAATGGGACAGTGCCGTGGAAAGGGAGGTGTAAGATGGAGATGATCTATGCTATCTTACTGCCTTTGATACTTGTGGTAACAACTCTGGTTCTGGTGCAGTTTCTAGCACTTTTTATAGCAACGAAATTACTTAAATTTGAGAAACAGGATTTTGTAACAGCCCTGATAGTTGCGGGTTTATGCTCGTTTGTCGGTTTTATATGCTTTTTTACATCAAGTTTTATCTTATATTTTATATCTCCCGTTGATTTTATTCTGATATTGGTATTGAGTGTGGCGTTGGCTGTTCCTATCTATGCAATAACTGGTTTGATGCTGATAAAATATCTCTATAAAACGGGCTGGAGGAATGCGGTTATCGCATTCTCAACTGGTTTTGTTGCTGTAGTGTTGTTTTCTGGGATTGCATATATATTGCTCATGCTACTCTTTCCATGGCTTTTTGGAACAGTTTCCATTCCTA
Source organism: uncultured archaeon (assembly GCA_965602195.1). Taxonomy (GTDB): domain Archaea; phylum Altiarchaeota; class Altiarchaeia; order IMC4; family QMZM01; genus CBFCYF01. Next base: position 14,166 of record CBFCYF010000008.1, read on the forward strand.
CACCCACCTCTGAATGTAAGGGTTTCTCTCAGATACAACCCGTTGGCTGGGTTGCTTACAACACCGGAGAATTCACACTAGTCTTGATCAACAATGCCGGAACAAAGCAGATAATCAAACAGGATGGTGTGAATGTAACAATAGGCGGCCAACCATGTGCTTCTGGTCCCACTGGCGATATTAGCATCGATCCGGGGGACAAGAAACAGATTAATATCGCTGGCTGTGATGGTATAACAGGTTATCCTGAAGGAGACGTGTACAGGGCAAAGATAGTTATATCCTATATAAACTCGGCTTCCGGTATGTCACATATAAGCTCTGGAATCTGTTGGGGGCCTGTTGAATAATCAAAATGTCTGCAGCAAAAGCATGCATCCTGCGAATAACTGGAAAGATAAAATGAGCATAAAAAATCTTGTAGGGAAGATACCTGAAGTAAAATATCCTAGGGAGGAACTGAGTATCGTAGATAGGATAAAGTGGACTGCTGGAGTTGCTGTCTTATTTCTTGTTATGGGATTTGTGCAGCTTCCTCTCTCATCAGACACAACACCTTTTTTTTATATGAATACATTCTATCAGACAATAACTATGATAACCCTTGGCATCGGTCCTATAGTTACTGCTATATTCCTCCTGCAGATTCTACTGAGACTTAATATCCTGCGGGTGGATCTCGGAGACAGTGATGACAGAAAATTTTTTTATGGGATGCAGAAGATACTGATATTATCTCTGGCTATCCTTGGAGCATCTGCATTTGTTTCCGGCTTTCACTTAGCTGGCTCTTTTATTGTGTTTGTGTTTCTTGTATCTATTCTGGTTCTTGGAGCGCTCTCTCTTATGTATATGGATGAAATTGTAGTGAAGTGGGGGCTGGGTTCAGGGCTTGCCTTATTTATTTCTGTGGGGGTGGTGAAGATACTTTTATACAGGTTATTCAACCCGGTAGCTGATAATTTTGGCAACATTCAGGGTATAATACCAAATTTTATTAACAGAGTGGTAAACTGGGGTATATTTGACTTCCCCCTACTTTTCCCGGCGATCACAACCGCCTTTATGTTCGTAATCATTTTCATCGGATTCAGGAAAAAAAATGTGTTCCTGATTTCTACCGAGACTGTTTCCGGTAAATACTCAATGAAGTTTTTCTATGTTTCGACTCTGGCTCTTGGATATTATGCTGTTACTGCGAGCATACGGATGTGGTCGGGTTTTTTTGGCGTGGATATATTTAGTCCTCACCTCGATATGGATTTCTTCCAGGAGGTTGTCTATATTGTTGGTTATAATCTGAGTTTAGGGGAGCTACAGGGGTTATTCACTTCAGGATGGTATATGCTTCTTGATCTATCTGTCCTTATACATTTAATGGTATATTCTGTGGCGGTGATATTGCTGAGCTTGGTTTTAGGTTATATCTCGGCAAAAGTCGCTGGATTAGATATGTTTTATATGAGGCAGTCTCCAGGGATTAAAATAATGATAGCAGATGATAAAGAACAGGAACTCAGAAATAAGATCAGGGTGATGATAATAATAAGCTCATTATCTGTGGGTGTACTGTCTCTAATAGGTGACTTATTTGGTATAATCTTGACGTTTGGGGGGGCTCTCATCACAGTCGGTTACCTGCATAGATGCTATGAAGAAATTAGAGGTCCAAGAAAGGTGTGTCCAAACTGCGGCTCCTTAGGTATTGAGTGGCTGCTTCCATCACTCTGGTCGATGTGGGAGTGCAGAAACTGCGGATATAGGGGGGCGATTGTAGTAGATGTCGAAGAGAAAAACACGATAACGTAATAAAATCACTGAATCAGATAAATTAAAAAATGACTAAAGCATGCATCCTGCGGATGGAGGGAACGAACTGTGAGGAGGAGACTAAGACTGCGTTTGAGGAGGTGGGTATAGAGGCTGAGTTAGTGCATCTGAAGCAACTGACCGGGGATGCTCCCAGGGAGTTGAGGAGGGATCTCTCCGATTACCAGATTCTTATGTTTCCCGGCGGCTGGTCTGCGGGTGATTATGTGCGGGCTGGTGCGATTTTTGCGGCAAGAATTAAATCAAAGCTCATTGGGGATATAAAAGAGTTTGTCGACAACGGCAATCTTGTGGGCGGCATCTGCAACGGGTTTCAGATTCTAATTGAGCTGGGTTTGCTGCCTGGTTTTGACGGAGTCACAGATGAGCCGCAGGCGGCATTAACCACAAACCTGAATGCCAGATTCCAGTGTAGGCCTGTGTATCTGAGGCACGTCAACAAGTGCAGGTTTACAGGAGAGATCAGAGTAGATCAGGTTCTGCAGATTCCGGTTGCTCACGCAGAGGGCAGACTTACCTTCGGAGAGAGAGAGGAGGAGTTTCTTGAGAAACTAATTGATAACGATCAGATAATCTTCAGGTATTGCCGTGAAGATGGCAAGTATGCGGAGGGGGTATTTCCGTGGAACCCCAACGGAAGCCTGTATGACATAGCAGGCATATGCAACCCCCAAAAAAATGTTTTAGGTATGATGCCCCACCCAGAGAGGATTATCCACAAAATACAGCACTGTGACTGGACGAGAACTGATGCAGATAAAACCGGAGACGGCAGATTATTCTTTGAAAGCATCGCAGAATACGTTAAAAAGAAAAAGTTGTAGATAGCATAAACTAAAGATATGGCCAGATTATCCACAACTATACTCCAAAGGCACCATCCCCTCGCTTGTAAAAATAAGCAAGTACCCTTCCTTTTTTGTATCACAGTCTTCAATAAGAACATTGAAGTCTAAAGCTTTTTTGCTCCCTAAGATTTGTGGCGTAACTAGTTTCACAACGGAGGAATTAATGTATCTATAAAGTGTTTTGGCTTTTCTGTTCTCATCCCCTACCCAAAAAGTGATTGGATATTCCCTAGGATTTACGACCACAACAAAGTTACGTTGCACATTTTCGTATACGTTTCCATCTAGAACCACCTTCTTTTCAGCAGTTAGATTGCTATGATAAGGCACAAGTTTGCTACGACAACCGCAGGTTATCGGATTTGGAGAGGATAAATAATTAATCAAAAGCAATTCACCCAGAGATATAACAACTATGGCAATTATAAGAAGGCCAAAAGTCCGTTTATCCATTACTTTTTGGCCTGAGTGTGTCAACTTTACTTTAATATGCCCGCCCAGCGTTAATAGTCCGAATATAATAGCCATACTCAGAGCTAATGATACAATCCCTATTGCTGTTGACTTGTAGATACACTCTTTATCATAAACCGGAGAACTGTATCCTAGCATATATGCTGAAGAAGAAAAAATAACAACAAATACAGAGATAACCATTGACAGTGTAATACCAAAAAGCAGCGACCATATTACAGCATCTACACGTTTGCTAAAAACGCTAGTCTCAAAAAAGAAATCTTTATTAATCCTGATTTATTTCCCAATAACAAACCGTAATACACTAAAAAACCAGGGATGAAGATAAAGAATATGAAACTACCCGGCTCTTCCACGGGAAGAGATAATACATCGATCATAACAAATAATCCTCCAAAGTTGTCAGGTCCATCGCACTTACGGAGACAGGCTCCACATGTAAGCTGGGTGTGAGAGTTTAGCGGGGGGTGGATTTGAACCACCGACCTTCGGGTCTCCCAGAAGTGCATTTTCTCATGAGTTTACCTCTTATGAGCTTCGCCCGTACGAGCTACTCACTCTATATACGTCCGACGAGCACTCCTGGCTGCTCAACCCCGCTTAAAATACCAAACCGCTGTTCAAGACTGGTATTTGGCATATAATAACCAAACCTACTCCATATCCTATACTTAGTTATATGTTTTTGATTATTAAATCTAACGACGTCTATCCACTTCTTAACTACCCCCCTACCATTCATCTGTATTCTTAAACTTTCATTGGGCTGCGCGGATATTATGTACCTAAATCCCAACTTTGATAGTATACTCAACAATTGATCTCTCATAGGACATGGTAACATCTTTAGTTCTATCCGAGGATAATAATGAACATCTCTACGTTGTTTATCAAATACCATACACCCGTCTGTGTCAAACAAACCCCTTAAGAAATGCACCTCAAGATTTTTGTCAAATATAAATGGAGGGATTATCGCTCTGTTTCTCTTTGGAGATGATGCCAAACCGAGCCCGATTAAAAATTCATATAATCCCTTGCCAAAATATGCAAGTTCCATAGCTCGTTCTTTTCTTTTGAAACGCAGTATTGGTTCCTTGCCAAAAAGTCTTGTCATCAAAGGAAATAAAAAATCCTTGAAATACGGTAAGTCCTCCGTTGCATCACCAGTTACTTTCACTCTATACTGAATTTTAATTTTCTTTCCCGCACGACATTCATATCTGCCAATTGAACCATCACCCAGAAGCACACCCACAAACTCTCCAAGATCAGAATCAAGCTCTGGGATTTTCATCTAATTGATTTAGATTTATATAACTAAGTATGGGACATTTTAGCACTCCAATTCAAGAATTAAATAGCGACCCGTGCCCCTGAATTATCCACTATATTCTTGATTTTTTCAATGAAGAAGGGGCTTATCTGGGTTAATCCGCTGATCTCCTCCACCGAGAATCCGGTGTTCAAGGCATCCACCATAAAAAATAATCTCTCGTCTGTGGGGGTTTGTAGGTTCTCCTTGATCACCTCCGGATTTTTTTCTCCGGTACCCTCTAAACCAATTTTCCCTATGTCCAGGGACCTGACAGCCTTCTGCAGGGCCTCCTCAAATGTTCTGCCTATGGCCATCACCTCCCCTGTGGATTTCATCTGAGTCCCTATCACCCTATCGGCGTCTCTGAACTTGTCAAACGGCCACCTAGGTATCTTAACAACAATATAATCGATGGAGGGTTCGAAGGAGGAGGGTGTTTTCCTTGTGATGGAATTAGGGATCTCATCCAGGGTTTTTCCGAGGGCTATTTTAGCCGCCACCCTGGCTATGGGATACCCTGTGGCTTTAGATGCCAGTGCCGATGATCTTGAGACCCGCGGATTCACCTCAATTACCATATACTCTGCTGTTTCAGGGTGAACCGCGAACTGGACGTTGCAGCCGCCCTCCACCCCCAGGGCCCGTATGATCTTCAGAGACGCCTCCTTAAGCATCTGGTTATCTTCGTCGCTGAGTGTTTGAGCTGGTGCAACAACTATGCTTTCCCCTGTATGAATCCCCATCGCATCCAGATTCTCCATACTACATACCGTAATACAGTTATCTGCTGAATCCCTCATCACCTCATACTCGTATTCATACCACCCGGCCACAGACTTTTCAATTAATACCTGATGTATCAGGCTGCGTTGCAGTCCGTGGCTGGTTATCTCCTCCAATTTTTTCTCATTATCTGCTATCCCTCCACCGCCCCCCCCAAGGGTGTAGGCAGGTCGTATTATCACCGGGTAACCTATCTGGTTCGCCGCCTCTATTGCCCCTGCAATAGACTCTATTGCCCTGCTGTCGGGTATAGGCTCATTTATCTGCCTCATCAGATTAGCGAAGGAGTCCCTGTCCTCCCCGCACTTTATGGTTTCGATGGGGGTGCCCAGAACCCGTACATTGAATTTATCCAGAACCCCCATAACATGCAGAGACGCGGCTATATTTAAACCTGTCTGCCCTCCCATGGTGGGAAGTATTCCCTCAGGCCTCTCTTTTTCGATGATCTTTGCCACGATCTCCGGAATCAGGGGCTCCATGTATACTATGTCTGCGATATCCGGTTCGGTCATTATCGTGGCGGGGTTTGAGTTCACCAAGACTGTAGTGATGCCTTCTTCTCTAATGGAGAGGCAGGCTTGGCTGCCGCTGTAGTCAAATTCTGCTGCCTGCCCTATCTGTATGGGGCCTGAGCCGAGTATGAGAACTTTTTTCAAATCCGACATTAGTGATTATTTAGAGAGATAATTTAAATCCTGAATCTAAATAAACAGTTTATACATTCTGTGAATTGAAGATGGCTAGGTTTGATGAGGCGGAAGCCAGGATTTTCAAGGCGATTTGCATGCACTGCAATGCGAGGAATCCTCTGGGGGCTACTAAGTGCAGGAAATGCGGGAAGGTAGGGAAGATCAGGAGAAAAAACAAGAAAAAGGCCGCCAAAGCATCAGTATAAGTTCCCTATGAAATGATCTGGGATTTCAGTTCCCTTGTTTCATCTACTTTCTTGGGACTGCGACCTTGAAGCTTCCTCTTTTTTCCTACGTTGAAGTACAGCATCACTGTGGCAGTGTGAGATATGGGTTGCAGCAGATATATTAAAAAATTGAACAGATACTGTGAAATGGGCGTTGAAGGTAAAACGATTAAAACCATACTTGGCAATAAAAGGGAGAAGATAGAGACTATACCGGTTACCACAAATATCGATAAAAGAACACCCCCCGTAAGATTCCAGCTTCCCTTAATTGCATCTATTGGGCCTTTGTTTCCATAGACTACCAGAGGCACTGCAAAGATTAGCTTCAGCATAATTACGAAGAAGATTATGATTGCAGTTATATACTGGATGGCGAGGAAAATAATGGATAACTGGGGGGATATTACTGCAAGCATTGCTATGATTAAACCTGTCATGAAAAAGAAGACGCTGCTTAAAATGCTCAGCAAAAAAATCAATATGCCAGTAATCAGACTAAGAAGGAGAAGCCTGACATAGAATCTCTTGGCTTTGGAGAATGCATCTCCTATCACCGGATTCTTTATGAAGCAATAAAAAACGGCTGTGAAATAAATCCCTATCAGAACCGAAATTATGAACCAAATGATTATAAATGGCAGGGTGCTGATAAAGTAGCCTGTGGCGGCGAGGTGGTATTCCATCGTTGGCCCTTCGAAATCCTCAAGGGAAGGCGCCGCCGGTTTAAGTAAATCGATGCCAACAGAGGTGGCTAGCAGGATAACTGACAATATCAGGCCTATAAGGAAGATCGATGGGTTGTTGCACAGGAAGCGGTATGCGTATTTTAAACTTTTTATAACAATTTTTTTATCTGAGAACAGATAGGTGATCGATAAGACAAATATGGCTACTGCGAGGATAATTACCATGGATATCAGAGAGTACAGGGGGTTGACGGGGTATTGGGTGAAGTCTGATGTGGATTCCATGTCAGCGGCAACACCGGCCGACAGAAACCCAACAACTAAAGCCAGATATATCGGATAAGGTGACTTCATTTGGTTATTATTGTGTAACCTCCATATAAATGCTTTTCCTTACTCTAGGCTTTGCACTTTTTTTAGCGTTCTGCACCTTTCTTAATAAGAAGTTGCACCTTAAGAAACAAGCTTGATGAGTATCTGTTTTATCTCCTGCTGAGCAGGGGTCCTACAGGCTTTAGCCCGTTAGATGAATTGCGTAATTGTGCTTTTTCTAATCATATCCTGCACATTTCTAATTTCTTAATGGTGAGGGCTTTTGAGGCGCACGCATTTGCACACACCCTCTCATCAACCAAACAGATTCAAATCCAAGATTGTTTGCGGCCGCCGGGATTTGAACCCGAGTCGCAGGCTTGGCAAGCCCGAGTGATACCAGGCTACACTACGGCCGCATTATATCTACCATGGGTTGATGAGTACTAATATAAGATTCTTGAAATATAAAATAATATAGGATGTATGAGTTAATCCCAGTATTTCTGGTCTCCTTCCTTGTGACCTTTGTATCAACTCCCTGGATAATACCTAAGTTGAGGAGAGCGGGTTTGGTCGGGAGGGATATGAACAAGAAGGATGAACCGCGGATTCCTGAGATGGGCGGCTTCGCTGTTATCTTCGGTCTGTCTTCCGGGGTTCTCCTAGCCATAGGTCTTGCCACATTCTCCGGGGAGATATCTGTTTTAACCGGAGTCTCTTTCCTCTCAGGGATTGAATTTAAATTTATCTTAGCTGCACTCCTGACGATATTAATAATGGCGATTATAGGAATATTCGATGATCTCTTTGCCATGCACCAGGTAGTTAAGGCCGCATTGCCTCTATTTGCCGCCCTGCCCCTGGTAGCTGTGAAGGCGGGTGAGACTACTATGTTAATCCCCTTCCTCGGGCCAGTTCCCTTCGGCATCCTCTATACCCTGATATTAATACCTGTTGGTGTAGCTGGTGCCTCAAACGTTACTAATATGCTGGCTGGATTCAACGGGTTAGAGGCTGGGATGGGGGCAGTTGCCTGTTTTTCACTTGCCGCCATCGCTTTACTTCTTCCGCAGGGTGAGGGGAGGATTGAGGCCGCAGTCATCTTAATATCTGTGGGTGCTGCGCTTCTGGCTTTCCTTTACTATAACTGGTATCCGGCCAAGGTTTTGATTGGCGACATAGGGACGCTGAGTATCGGAGCAGCAATATCCGCATCAGTGATAATCGGAAATTTTGAGATGGCGGGAGTCATCATAATAATTCCCTACGCAGCTGACTTCTTTATTAAGGCACGCAACGGGTTTCCAGGCAGGGACTGGTGGGGTCGGTGGGATGATGGAAAACTGTACTGTAGGAAACGCCCGGTGGGTTTCTGCCAGTGGATAATGAAGGCCAGCAACGGTATCAGGGAAAGAAATCTTGTTATTGCTATGCTGCTTCTTGAGGCGGTATCTGGCGTTATAGCAATACTGCTAATGGTCTAGGATGCTCAGTATATCTGAGAATATGGAACTGGCGGTTTCCTCTGCCCCAGCACCTCTGCCGATCAGGGTTATGTCCTTGGCCAGGTCTGTGTTGATGGTTATGGCGTTCAGGAAACCCGAAACATTCATTGGGTGATCCATAGGTATTAATCTCGGGGAAACCTCCAGTCTCCTAACGTCTCCAATGAGTTTAATGGAGTACCCGTGCTTTTTTGCTAGATCTACTGCCTCAGGTGTAATATCCTCTATTCCCACAATATTTATATCCTTAAAGGAGACCTCCATATCCATCAGTGAATTTGCAAGAATTGCGACCTTCGCGCCGGTATCAATTCCCTTTATGTCGTAGCTGGGATCGGATTCAGCAATTCCCAACTCCTTGGCTTCTTTCAGGGCTGTCTCCAGATCCAGGAGTTCTTCCTCCATCTTGCTGAGTATGTAATTGCTTGTTCCATTCAGTATGCCGTAGACTGATTTTATCTCATTTATCCTCAGGCCATCATCGTAGAGGTTTATGATCGGAATCCCCCCTCCCACGGTTGCTTCATATCTCAACCTGACGTTATTCTTCTGTGCTTCCTTCATCAATTCCCTGAATTTAAGGGCCAGAGGTGCCTTGTTTGATGTTACCACATTCATGCCCTGCTCTACTGCCTCCTTTATGTGGGTTAATCCGGGTTCCCCGGTTTTTATGTCGCCGGGGGTTAATTCCAGAACTACGTCTGCTTTTATGCTTCTTATTACATCCACTGCATTAATCGGTTCCCACCTTTCATGTTCTCTAAGCATGTTTTTCTCTGCGAGCTCTATTGCCGCCTTAAGATCAATACCGTCTTTGTCTATGATGCTGCCATCAACCTCACAGACGGCAACTATCCTGATGTCCTTCTTGTATCTCTTCCTTATCAGGTCTCTCTTTTTCAGGAGGACTCTTCCCACACCTTTTCCAATTACCCCGAATCCTATTAATATCAGATTTGCTTCATTCATTCTACTAAAGACATTATAGCTAGGAAATCTTTTTCTTTGCTGATTTCATTGATCATCCCGATCAGGGAGTTAATCTTGCTGTCATCTACATCGATGCTCATGATAACCGATGACTTCTTTTCAGGAGAAGGCATCATAACATCCAGATCAGATACCAGACCAAGGCGGTTCATCCTGTCTACTGTGTCTCTTATATCGTTGTCAATCACATGCCCTACCAGAACCACATCAAGTGTTTTCTTTGAATAATACCGTCTGCCTTCCACGCTGATCTCATGGATCCTTATTTTGTTCTCGTTCATATGTTTCTTAATCAGATCCAGACAGGACTGATCCCTTACCTCGAATGTTATCTGCACCGGCACCACATCTTTTTTATCTCGGCAGTGTAGCACGCTGATGATATTTCCTCCGTGGGATGAGATAGGTTTCAGTGCCTCAACCAGATTCCCAGGCACATCCCTTAATCCGAGCATCATGTTGACTATCATTCTTGGAGGTAATATAACCTATTTATCCTTAGAGGAGAAATAACCTCGGTACATCAAGGTTTATATCCCCTTCTGCCCCTCATATTCTGCTACATCATCTGACAAGACATCGAATTTTATGTCCGCTTCTTTAAACAAATCCCTCGTATCTCCTCCTGCATGGTATTTCTTTTCACAGACGACGCGGTTTATTCCTGCATTGACTATCATCTTCGCACAGGTGAAACAGGGCTCCATCGTGCAATAGAGTGTGGCTCCCGAAAGGGATATGCCGAATCGTGCTGCTTGGCAGACGGCATTCTGCTCCGCGTGTGTTGTTCTGACACAATGTTTACTTATGGAGCCGTCGGGGTAGATAACATCTCTGAGCATGTGACCTACCTCATCACAGTGAGGTAGACCTGATGGTGCCCCAACATAGCCTGTGGCAAGAATCCGCCTATCTTTCACCACAACGCAACCGCATTTCCCTCTATCACATGTTGCCCTTTTTGCCACTTCCCTGACAATGCCCAGGAAGTATTCATCCCATGAAGGTCTTGTCATCTTTTATTGTGCTTTCCTGAACTAGAGATAATACGATTGTTAATTAATATATCACTGCAGGGAGCCCTTGAGCACATACAGGGTTTCAAAGAATATTTTTTTTTCGGCTACTATGTCCAATACAAGGTTATTTCTCTGAAATTCCTGCCCTATAACCTCAAGATCATTTACAGACGAGATAACTATCTGGAATATTCCATCCGGCTTTAGGAATCCCCCAACTGCGGCGAGGAATCTCGTAATAACCTCCCTTCCCCCTACTCCCCCACTCCAGGAGCGCCCCAGTAAACCCCCATCCATTACCGGCAGATAGGGTGGGTTGAAGATTATCAGATCAAATCTATCTTTCGGGTTTATGTCGGTGAACAGGTCACTTCCCAGGGTCTCTATACTCTGGCAGTTATTAATTCTCGCGTTTTCTTTTGTGATTTCAAGTGCTTGGGGGTTGACATCAATTGCTACTGTTCGGCTGGCTTTTTCTGAGGCAACCACAGACATGATCCCCACTCCAGTTCCCATGTCCAGAACCCGGTCTCCTTCGTTAACAATCAGATTATCCGCCAGTAGGAATGAGTCCTCTGCCGGCTCATATACTTTGGGGTGGGTCTTGAAGCTGTATCCCCTGAAGTAGAGCATTTTTTTAGGGATTAAGAGGACTTACTCTACGTGAACCCTCTTCAGGTCGATGTCTCCCCCTAGGAACCCGATGAATTCCCTTGTTGATCTTTCGATGTCTCTTGATTGAGTGATGTATCTGCCCACTATGAGTATGTCTGCTCCCTCCTTTAAAGCTAACGGGGCCGTCTGTGGGTCTATCCCCCCTGCAACCGCAACGTAAATCTCAGGGAACACCTTCTTTATTTCCCCTATTAGACTAAACTTTATTTTCTGTGTTTTCTCGGAATCAATAGCCCGGTGTAGGATGACTATCTCCGGTAACTCCTTCAGAGACTTTAGTTTTTTTATCGGATCCTCAACGTTCATCATATCTATGATAGCGTAGATCCCCAGTCGTTTAGCCTCGTAGATGAATTTATCGATAACCTCCACGGTCGCTAAACCTGAGGCAACAACGGCATCTGCACCGTCGTCAAACGCGAGATCTACCTCAACCTGGCCGACATCAAGGGTTTTCAGGTCCGCAATCATGAAGTCATTTTTTGCAACAGATCTAAGTTCATTGATAACCCCTGTTCCGTATCCCTTAATTAGGGGGGTGCCTGCCTCCAAGAGTATTTTATCGCTTTCAGGGAGCGCTTCTATTACTTTTTTGGCTCTTTCAAGATTCGGGGCGTCTAATGCTATTTGCAGATAGGGTGCGTTCCATTTCGGCAGTCTCGGGACCTTGAAGCCCATCACCGGATGCACGGCTCTGTCTTTATCGAACATGATCTTATCTAATGTGGGGTAATCCTGCAGTGCTCTTTTCAGTGCCAGCTTGGTTGCCCCGTAATTATATTGGTAGATCTTCCTATAATCTGTTGCCTCTGGGTGTACGAAGACTGAGCAGATTATAACCCACTCCTCTACTTTGTCTTTGGGGATGATTCCTTCCTCTACGGCATCGGCGACGGCTTTGGCAACTGCTGCCTGCGCTGGGCCGAAGATTTTACTGGCATCTCCCATATCCTCCACAGTTACCTTTGGTATGACCAGGGTGTAGGGTTTTGCGGGGAGATTGGGTCTGATGACTGAGAGAACCGGTGTGTGGCCTGCAGATAACTTTGTTAATCCACTTGCAAATGCCGCCCCCACATTACCTTCCTTATCTCCTACGATCAGATCGATGTGTGCTACTTCGTTATCTTTTCCGACTAATGCTTCCCCTATCTTGTACATTTTCTGGCCTTTTATAAGATGAATTTATTAATTTAGCGTCATTACTTAAATGCTGGTTTTAACTTAAAAAACATTAATGCCGCCAAAACCGTAATACCCTATGGTCTTTCTCTCATTTCTGTTGGTATCTTATCTTGTTCTCCGTTAATGCCTCAACCGCCGGTAGTTTATAGCCTGCCAGCAGGTTGACGCAGGCACTTCCGCCGGAGCTGATGTGATTTATCTCTCCCTCCAGTTTCAGGTTTCTGGCTGCTGCTACGGTATGGCCTCCTCCAATGACCGAGAATGCCTTGGAGGCTGCTATGGATTTTATTGTTTCTTCGGTGCCGTAGGCAAATTTTTTATCCTCAAATATCCCCAGGGCGCCGTTGGCGAACACCGTCCCGGAGTTCATTATTATGTCCCTGTACATGTCTACTGTGCCACGGCCGATGTCGCTTATCCTGAAGTTCTCTGGGAGGTCGCTTACTGAGATCTCCATTTTCTCCCCGTAGTGTTCCAGAACCAGATCTATGGGGAGTATTATGTTGTCCCCGTATTTATCCAGCAGTTCCTTGGCTACGTCGATCTGGTCTGTCATCTTCTTTCCCCGGATGAACTCTATGCTGGGTTCTCCGATTCTATAGCCTTTAGCTGCAAGGAAAACGTTTGCTACTACTCCGCCGGTGAGTATTTTGTCTGTACCGTTCTCAATGGCTTTTCTTGCGATGCTCAGGGAGTCATCTACTTTTGTTCCTCCCAGAATAAATGTTATGGGTTTTTTTGGGTTTCGCATTATTTTCCCGATTGAGTTCAGTTCTTTCTGCATCAGCCTCCCTGCTACAGACTGGATGACCATCGGGAACCCAACTATTGTTGGCTGGGATCTGTGGGCGGTGGCAAACGCGTCATCCACGTAGATGTCCACAACATCCTTTAGTTTCTGGACTATGAACGTCTTTGCTTGTGCGTCTGGTGGCCTGGTTATCACCTCCTCTGAGTGGAATCTGACGTTCTCCAGCAACAGTATCTCTCCTTCCTCGAGTTTCTTTATCTCGGAGCCGGCATATGAGCTGAAGATGGAGTCCACGTATCTAACCTTCTTTCCAGCTACATCTGAGAGCCATCTGGCGTGCTCCTCTAGGGTGGTGAAGTCCGCATCCCCCGGCCTGCCTTGGTGTGCGATAAGAACTATTTTTGCTTTTTTTTCAATTAACTCATTTATTGTTTCCTTATGTGATTTGAAGCGTCGGTCATCCAGGATATCTCCGGTTTTAGGGTCTATTGGGCTGTTTACATCTATTCTCACAAGGGCTGTTTTACCCTTGAAGTCGAAGTCGTCCATGGTTGGGATGTCTTGAAACATTTTTGGTTTCGTTTAATAATCTGTTATATGTGAATATATTATGAATGATGATTAAACTATTGAATTTTGAGTGTGTGTTCAGGAGGAAGAGGGGTCAGGGGGCTGTAGCTGAGTTTTTGTTGAAGAGGGCTATCAGTGTATCTGATTCCGGGAAACTCTTTATTGATGGTGTTGAGATTCCGTACACGTCTGTGGCAAGGGCTTTGGGTGTGGATAGGCGGCTGGTGAAGGCTGCTGTTGAAACCATTTTAGGTGAACCGAAGCTGAGGGCGGTTTACGGCAGGCTGGATTCCGCGCTTCTTTTAAGGGATGTTGCCCCTGATCTTGGTTTCGGTGCTATAGAGATTATTCCGACGGATGCTTCCTCGAAGGGGATTATTGCCGGGGTCGCGAAGATAATCGCTGACTCAGGGATAAGTATAAGGCAGATAATCGCTGAGGACCCGATGTTTGAGAACGCGGAGACTACTGTGATCACGGAGAAACCGATTCCCAAGCAATTGATAGATGATATGCTGAAAATCCCTGGGGTCAGGAAGGTTATCGTATTAAGCTGATTTGAATTTCTATGGAGACATGTATAACAAGATTGTTATATAACCCTTTTGTTATGCAGTGTAGATTATCCAAGACTATTGAATCCTTAGGGCATAGCATTAAATTATCTGGAAACCAAGGACACCGAAATTCTTGATCGGCTTCACCCTGAGGTGCGGGAGATAGTTGAGGAGATTATTGCAAAGGCAGATGGGAACAAATAAAAATCCCGGGGGTTAGGGAGGTTATTGTTCTGAGTTAATAACGTACATATCTGAGCACTGTTGCAGGAAGGGAGGAAAAACATGGGTGTTGCATGTCGGGAGATAAATGAGGTTGGTTTATATTGTATCCATGTGGAGGTGTTTTGAATGGAAAATGTAGTGATTAACTAACTAAAATTATCAGGGAATGTATTCTATAGTAGTTAGCATTCGGGGGTATATTGATGTTCCATCAAAGAGGGAATCAGAAAGAATAATGTTATTGTCAGATAGGCGAATTATCCATAAAAATCGTGGGAAAGGAGATTTTAGATTTTTTTCCTTGTCTTTAATATTCGCATTAAGTAACTCCTCTTTATAGCTATTTAGCATCTTGAGGAACAATTCAAGTTTATATCCTCTCTTTTCAGCTATTTTCCTTAAGTCTCTGTAATAAGGATATACCCTTGCAAAAGGTAACCTTATTTTTGGATAGATTGGGACTAGAAATCCTTGCAAGATTACTCTGTCAAACTCGGTGAGCCACTCATTTTCCCATTGGCCAAAGTTATCAATTGGTTTCACCCGACTGTACGGCCCTATTTGGTCGTCATGAACATAAAGTTTAGTTATATCATCATCCTTATCGCATCTGTATCCGCTAATAACTACTGCATGATTACCGCTATACTTTTTTCCTTCTAATCTGAGGGTTGCGATAACTGGCAGGTTTGTTTTTATATAAGCTTTCACAACATCTTTAGCTATCTCGGGATACTTTTGGATCTTGGGTGCTATTTCTATAGGTTCAACATCCAAGTTTATTGACCTGATGTAATTAATTATTTGCCACATAGTCAAACCATCAGAGGGAAATACACGATTAAAACCAGGAGGACAAGAAGGATTAGATGAGAAAGACATTTCAGTTATTTCAGAGGGGGAATGTCGAGGAACATCAAAAGTGTCACATAGGGGGTGAACAGCAGACCATAAAGCGATTGTTGCACACGCACTTACACCAGTATCCTGAGCTTGAAAAGGTAGTGATTTAATGGGGAGCCGTATCCCATATAAGGACGTGTGATATTTTCTAGTTACAAAATATCGCCTATCCTTATCTATGGTGGGGCTGTATGTTCTAAGTAAGGTTCTGCCAGTTAGTTTCTCTTTCCCTTCCTTGTTCTTTATGGGTTTGACGACAACAAAACCCAAATACTTATCTCTAATCTTGGTAATACCCTCAGCATCCAACGATTTTAAAAGGTTTTTATGAGGAAAGGAGTCGGTGAAAAAATGCAATCTCACGGTTTTTTTGGGATATTCTTCGTGTGATCTTGAGTAAAAACGTGAGTAATCAATGAGATAGTCTTTATCTATGTAATCCTTCTCAACCAAGTATTTTGTAGCGCCGAGGTCTTTAAGATAAT
>CBFCYF010000009.1:0-29898 GCA_965602195.1 uncultured archaeon
ATTAAATCCAAAGTTAACTTCATCTCGTTCGAGCCTTTGTGCATTAACATCTATTCCATCAGACTTGCCTATTTCTCTTAGCGTCCAGTTTATAGATGTAGTATCGTTTGAGATATAATTATTTCTTAGTGAAAGTACTCCATCCCCTTCCTCTCTGAAGCCCTGTAGGGGGGTAGTAGTTTCAAGTCTTACTGACGTATTTGTAACATTACCTCCTATTTTATCAGAGGTGTGGATATAGGCAGTAGAACTAATATATGCCTCTCTACGTGTACCGAAGTTCACAGTCACATTCGGCTCATTTGGTGCATGTATCCTATAATAATCAATAAAACCTAATTCTGGCCTTTGTGGATAAGCCAGTAAATTATAAACAAATCCGTTTCCTTGCCCTATATCTGATATGCTGAAATCGTCTGTGTCATACTTGCATAACTCTAGGGTATAATTTCCAGAGGCAGGAACATGAATTCTATAGTAGCCCCTATCATCAGTGCCTGTTTCTGAACTCCAGGATTCATTTTTTACTTTTACACAAGTTTCATTCATTGATTCGTTTGTGCTCGCATCGAAAACACTACCTGTTATAACACTTCCGTTTTGTAATGTGAAGTTAAGTGTTGCATTTTGTGTTGTATTTACTATTCCTTCAATAGATTGCTGCATCGCATCTGGCCTGTCCCTGCCAGCACTTACATCATATATTCCATTAGGTACATAGATCTCATAATACCCATTTTCGTCTGTCCATAATTGGGTGTTAAGGTCATTAATCTCAATTCTTGTCAGGGGTTTTGTTGTGTTTGTTGGATATGTATAGTTTACGGTTCCGTTTATCTCATTTGTTCCGTTTGTTAGTATTGCATGGAACTGAGATACATATCTGGTAACTCTACGTACAGTCCACTGCGTATTATCTGATGTTATGGTGAAATTGCCTGTGAATGTTGTATTCGTAACTGTGTTGGAGTTTACAGTATACTTTGCTATTCTTTTTGATGCCCCTATTTCTACCATTGGCCGGTACATAGAAGGAGAGCTTGCATTTACGCTTATGTTTATTGTAGCAGTATAATTTCCGATGGCAGGCCCTTCAACATCACAATCGGCATTTCCGTCGCCGCTTATTGAGCAGTCATCAAAATCAGTTGAGGTTATGCCTGTGATGTTCGCGTTGAGAAATGAGGGGGCATTATTCCAGCCATATTTACTTATGTGCACATGTAGGTCATCAGCATTTGATTTATTGTACACATTGATTGTGACAGTTAGTGTTTGATTTTCAAGGTTGTTGAATTCATATTTATCGACATTAACACTTGCATTATAGCCATAATCAAGATCACTTCTGTCGAATAATTTAGCGTATATGTCAGCACATTCATCTGGTTCAGTTGTATTTAATGTCCAGTTAAGTTTTGTGGTGTCATTTGAAATAAATATATTTTCTATTGAAACTATAGCACTGCTATGCTCTTTTTCAGCAAACTCTAAAAGTGGCTTGTTTGTATCAAGTAGGATTGATGCATTTGTAATATTTTTGTTAGATTCAGAGGGGTTGTTGATTTCAACTGTCGACTCACTATAAACCTCTCTTGCTGTGCCGAAATTCAAGGATGCATTTGGTTTATTTGGGGCTTGGAGGGTATACAAATTTACAAAAATTATGCGTGGGGCTTCCGGGACATGTAAGTAAACCCATGAGTGATCGTGTTTCGATACATGAGCACTCTGCGGATGGTCATAGTCAAGGACAATCTCTCCCTGCGCTCCTGTATTATTGTATGTGACATTCACTACATCATAGCAGTTAAACGTATTTTCCGGGGAGAGTGTAAAATTCGTTGTTGCATTAAAAAAGCAATGCACAGTTACATTGCCGGAGCCTCCGTCGGTTATAATCTCTAAATCAATTCCAGGTGCTCCGGGTTCAGGAGACCAGCCAGTTTCGTTGTTGTCGTCTGCATCAATACAATAAGTTTCGCTCCCGGAGGAGGTGTGGTTGACAAAAAGCTGGATAGCATTTATGCTGCTGTTCATCATTGCCTGGAAAACAGATGGAGGATTTTCATCTGAGTCATTTGTATAGATTTCTCCGGCAGAGCTGTTGCTTGCATCTGGTGGTATGACTATTACGCCGTCATACGCTGCCAGATCAATATCAGTATTTAGAAGACCTGCTGTTATTGTCGTATTGCCTTCTGGATCAATTTCTCCGGTATTATTTCCTGAGTTTGCCAGTGTAATATCGGTCATGCCCCATGGCTGTATACCTTGGGCTGGGATGAGTGCGTCAAGTATATTGCCGATTGCAGCAGAACTGGATATGTTAGCGTAAATGACATAAATGATTGTGTTGTTGTTTGCAGGTATGTTTACGCTGAGATTGGAGAATGTTGCATTTGCGCCTGTTTCATTGCTTGAAAAGGTTGTTTCGTTGATGGGGGGATCGCAATCAATCTCTCCATTGAACTCACCGTCACCATTATCCCCGCATAGTATTACTCCTCCAATATCTGAGTTGTTTGTGTTTTTTGATGTTATGATCATCTGTGTGATATTATCATCGCTTGCTCCATTGTTTGTGAAGTTGAGCATGAGTATCGGAGCGCCCATAGAACCCTTTGGGATCATATCTTCTGTTATGTCTGTTCCATTTACTGTCATGTTTGATGAAAGGGAGAAGTTCGTGAAGTGATCAAGCTGAACGGTTATTATGTTGTTGATTGTATCGACACTTGAGTTGATTGGCACCCAGGTTGAGCTGTTATAATACTGCATGAAAAGCATTTTCTCAAACGAGCCGGGGTGTAGTAGTGTTTCATTATAATTGAAGTTTATTGTTACATTAAATGTTCCGTTTGTTAGAGTTGAATTGATTATCCATTGTTCATTTCCGGGGGTTGGGATTTGGTTTACTGTAACATTATGATTTCCTCCGGGTAGATCAGTGAAGTTCATGAAGATGCTTTTGTTTGTTGAGTTTATTTCAGTGTTAGTGTTGTTAATAATGTAATTTTCTGGTTCTCCTTCACCGCCTCCGCCCCCAAGCACACTAACATTTGCGCTTGCGTTCATCATCCATCCAGTATCATTGGAAATAATAACTGTGTTAGTCAGATTGCCTTGTTGACTTGCAGTGAAATTCACATAAATGATGTAGCTGGAATTTGATGTGATGTTAGCGACTAACCAGCCAACAGATTCATTAGAAAAGAACCAGTCATGGATGGGGTTGGATTCATTATTATAATAATAAAACCCGCCCATACCAAGGGAGGTATCATTAACAGAAATGTTCTGGATATCGGAATCACCGTTGTTTGTTAGGTTTATTATAAACTCAATAGTATCGCTTTGATTTACTTCAGGATTTAAGGCATATTTCTCAACGCTGAGATTGTAAGGCTCTCCCCCACCGAAGCTAACATTCAGTGTTTGCCAATAGAAACTGGAAAAATTGTCAGAAGGGGAAGGATAATGAGAATAGCAACTATAGTCCATATCCATATCAAGGCGGAAAGTCCCGTTTGGACGGCTGCCACCATATGTTCCCCAGCTGTTCAACATAACCCAGTAGCTGTTGTTTGCATCAGTATCATTATATCCCACACATAAAACAGCATGACCTCCGAATCCTGAGTCATTCGCATGGCCACATGAATAATCTGGATTCCAGATAACATTCTCAGTATCATTAGCCCAAAAATCGTAAAACACATCCCAGTCAGCATCAGTGGGTAAAAAGAAAGCGAACCAAACCGCATTATCCTGCTTGAGGACATACTTGATGTTGGCGACGGCTGTAGTTTGATTTACTGTCTGGGTGGGGATAGTTAATTCATCAATGTAGGAGATAGGATAGTGGGGGATAGTGGAGATATTACTACAGTTTGTATTGCATGACGCACCACCATCCTGCCAGTTGGCGTTTGTGTTAGACCAGGGAACCGCTTTACCTGTAATATTGTAGAATTCTGCAAAGTTATACAACCATCCTCCAGCGCAACAGGTCTTATTGATTATTTCAGACTCACATGAGTTTATGTATTGCACCGAAAGTCTGTCATTAATTGATTCCTGGACATCAAGGGCAACCTCCAGACAGCCCGTGCCAGCCCATGCCCAGCAATTACCGCATGAACCCTGGTTACGCTCAGTGGGAGTGTAATTCAAATAATCAAACAAGTCGTATGATTCTCCTAGGCTTGGAACCTGAAAACCTCTTCCTTTTTCTACTTTTTTTATATTGGTTAATGGTGCTGCATTATAAGACTCAATCCATTTACTGAGAGTTTCCTTGTCAGGGCGCATAAGGGGGTAAGTAGGCGTTCCTCCCTTGTGCCCGCCGGTAACATTCACTATTCCTTTGTTGGTTACGTTAATAACAAACCGCGCAACCTCAGACACATTCACAACAGGAGTTAAGGCTGTTTCCTCCACGATAACCTCTCCCAGAGACACCATGAACGACGCATACTCTGTATCATTCACATTGCCTGCCGAGTCGTTTACTCCTACCCTCACGGTGTTGGAACCCTCAGATGCATTTATGGTTGTCAGGGAACAGTTATAGGTTTTGTTTGTTGCCCAATTATCCAGTGAATACCAGCAGGCATCCAGGTTATCATCTGTGATTGTGGTGTTGAGTGTTATGTTTGTTGTGTTGTAGGTGGTGTTTGCAGGCTCATTTATTGTTACGGAGGGTGGAGTGAAATCAGCAGTGAAAACCCAGCAGCTTCCGTTATAGAAATCAATGGAGGATTCCTGTGCTGTTCCATTCGTACAATTCACGTACCACGAATGCTGGCTTTCACTCCATGAGGTGTTTGAGTAAACAGATACTGGTGTGTTTTCTGAGACGTTTGTTGTGTAATTAACAGCCTGATCATCCATATACAATGAGCAGTTAACTAC
Organism: uncultured archaeon; assembly: GCA_965602195.1. GTDB lineage: Archaea > Altiarchaeota > Altiarchaeia > IMC4 > QMZM01 > CBFCYF01. Next base: position 4,918 of record CBFCYF010000009.1, read on the forward strand.
CCCTGATAAAGAGCCAGTATGGTTGTAGATAAACTGCAGACTGCCACTGTTCATATTCGTGAAAGAGCCGTTGGGTGGTGAGGACAGGTAGACTGTGTGTGGTGTTGACGAGAAAGGTATTGCTGGGAGATGTAATAAAGAAAAAACAGAAACTGTTACGAAAAAAATACCAGCATATTCCTTATTCATAATCCGCCCTCCACATCCAACACACTTCCTAGATTAAATAATGGGGGGATGGGTATAAATACATTGATGCATCGCTATATTGAGCGGAAAGCGATAATAACTACACAATTGACTTGAAGTTGCTAATAAACCAGTTCATTATTTAATCTGTCACATGAATCTATCAGTTTTTATCAGTGACGGGGAATTAATTCAATGAGATTTTACCGGTGAATCCAAATTTATTGCATGAACATCGACAGCAGAATCTACCTGAAGAAGAAATTTAAGGATCACTACTTCAGGAACAAGATCGCTGCACCCCCGGAGATCAGGAAGAGAGAGTTTGGTGTCGGAACCCTGGACGCTAAAATCAAGGCAAGACATAAATCATTTCCCAATGAAAGAGAGCTTAATAATTACCTGAAAAGAGAAGCCCCGTTTTATATCTCCTACTCCTGTGCCTACTACGAGTTCCCAAAAAATCAGCCTATGACCCGGAAGAATTGGTTGGGGGCTGACCTGATCTTCGACCTAGACGCCGATATGATGTTCCTCAACCGCCCCATATTAGAGGGCGTTAAAGAAGAAACCCTGAATCTGATAGACTTCCTGACCTCCGACTTCTCTTTCCCCAAGAAAAACATAAAAGTAAATTTCTCGGGAAGTAAAGGATACCACATCCATGTAATGGATGAGGAAATCAGAGAACTTAGAGGAGATGAGAGAAGAGAGATAGTTGATTACGTGAGCGGCGACGTTGATTTCAAGAATTACTTAAGACAGGAAGTAGATAAAGCCTCAGGAACAGAGATAATCACCGGCCCAAAAAAAGGAGACCTCGGATGGCCTGGTAGGATCTACCGCGGGATCCATGATTTTATTCTGAATTCAGATCTAAGGGAATTGAAGACGGTGAACGGGATAGGAGATAAAAAAGCACATGAGATATATGGTAACAGAGAAAAAATCCTTAAGGAGCTTGAGCGGGGCAGATATGATCACATCCCGGAGATCGTGAAAATAAGTCGCTCAACACTGCAAACATCCGACCCTAATGTGAGGACGTCTGTAATCAAAGAAATAAAGTCTCCTGTAGCACAGAGGATTGTTGATGACAAGGCAGTGAAAACCCTTGCAGCAGAGGATACGGATAAGATGGTTACCATAGACACATCCCGCCTAATCAGGTTACCTGGCAGCCTGCATGGGGGTTCAGGTCTGAAGGCCTCCAATGTCAGGGATTTAGAGGGATTTGATCCGTTAAGGGATTCAGTGGTGTTTGGTGATGAGAAGATAGAGGTGGATATCCGGGAGGATATCCCTGGATTCCATTTAATGGAGGGGGAATTCGGCCCACTTGGGAAGGGTAAAACCAGGCTGGAGGAATATGCTGCTGTTTACCTTATGCTTAAGGGCAAGGCAGAGATTGTTAAGAAAAGGAATCAATAAATCACTCTATCCCGTATATCTTCCTGATGTACTGGGGGGATAACACATCCCGTATTATTACTGCAGCAGTATGTATCTCCTCATCTCCTCCAGAGATGGTTATTCTGTCGTCTGTTATTTTTATTTCATTCCTATCTGAGCTTATCAGTTGGATTGAGGGATCTAACTTGTCGCAGTCGAAGGTTTCGTTGCCGGTTATGTTAACTCTCTGCAGTATACTGTTAAATGGTTGGGAAGTACAGGTGCTCCCGTTCATTATGTAGGGGTAGATGAGTAGGAGATTATCCTCCAGTTCCTGCCTGCTTATCTCACCGTCTCCGTCGGTGTCCTTTAATGCCTCCTGCGCCTGGATGTAGCCTAAGACCCCGAATAATTCCTGGTAACCCCGAACACCAGCCTCCCTCACTCTTCCATCTATGATTACGCTTATACTCTTTGCGTTTAGAACGATATCTCTCGCTCGCTGCAGATCATCAGGGCATATTAGGTTATCTCGCAGGCACGCGAAGGCGTGGCATGCGTCTAAAATATCATCTTCTGTTTGCCATAGGATATACGCTGAGGTATTGTTTACGTAGACTCCGGCATCTCCAGACTCAACATACACCCGATATCTTCTCCCATATTGTGTGGAAATAGCCAGGAGTTCTAGATTACAGGTGGTTGCTGCTTTATTTGTGGGATTGGATAGTACTATGTTCTTCCAATTTTTTAGTTCTGAAAATGAGGTCGTAGAATATATGTTGACACCAGCAACTGTGGTATTGTAGGTATAGTTGTGGTAATTCTCACATCGCTGTGAGAGATAGTTAAATGAGTCTGTTGTAAATCTATTCCCATCATCACAACTAAGGCAATCCCCAGGACATGTAGAGTAATTTTCCATTGATTCGCATTTTTCGTTACCACAGCAATTTACTTTGTAGTCTAGGGTACAGTTGCTTCGGGAGCAGACATAGAAACCACAGCCGCCTACCTCCCCTGAACATCCCTCTGATGGCCCTATCAATGCCGTATAATCACATTTATATCGTGTTGAGGGATTACAATAATCATAGGTACATGGATTACCATCATCACAACTTCCAGGACATCTCTCAAGACATCCGGAAGTGAATGTAATACTGATTAGAATAGCAATCACTATGCCGTTTTCATTCACTGATTTCATTATTGCCTACTTAGCATGAGATAAAAGAATTCATGACGGGAATAGGTAACTTCTGTCTTCTGTCTTGTATAAGCCCTCCCTGATGTACTCTGGAGCTAACACATCTCTTATTATTACTGCACCGGTATGTATCTCATCATCTCCTCCGGTGATGGTTATCCGGTCATCTTCAATCTTTATCTCGTTTTTATCTGAACGTATTAGGTGGATCGACGGATCCAGTAGATCACAGTCAAAGGTCTCATTCCCTGTTATGTTGACTTCCATTAGTAGGTTGTTGAATGGTTGCGCAATGCAGGTGCTTCCATTGTCCACGTAGGGGTAGATGAGTATGAGGTTCTCATCTAGCTCCTCCTTGCTTACCCTGCCGTCTCCATCTATATCCTTTAGCGCCTCCCTTGCCTGTATGTAGCCTAGAACACCAGTTAATTCAGGATAGGCTCGAACTCCGGCTCCTCTCAGCCGGTCATCTATGACTACGCCTAGAGTCTTGGCGTTTAGAACAACATCTCTTGCCTGCTGCAGATTATCCGGGCATGTTATGTTATCCCGCAGGCATGCGAAGGCATGGCACGCCTGCAGTATATCATCAGATGTCTTTCCCTTGATGTCCGCTGAATTCCTGTGTATCGTGATCCCGGTCTCCCCGTAACCTACATTCACACGGTAACCTTTCTTCGCCAGATTAGATATCGCCGACAACTCAAAGTTGCAGGAGGTTATGGCTTTATCCTCGGAGTCCATTAAAACAATATCCCTCCAACCCTGCACATCCCCTAAGGGGATCTCTGATTTCACCGTGACCCCAATTATCGTATCAGAGTATCTGGGGCCTTGAGGCTTCAGGGTTAGAACGATCCCTAAACCAACTACCATGAAAATTAACGCCACTACAAAAAGGGATGTCTTGCTCATCCCACCTGAATCCTCCCCTCCATTAACGTTGTCTTCCATCTTGCCAGGTAATAGCTAATTTATTGGTTTACGGAATTAAAAAACCGCGGAGAAGGAAATCAGCAGGGGCCCCAGATTCTGCCGGTATCGCTATGCTTTAATCCTGTGAGTTTATTTGTATAGTTGACTTGCACCATTAAATCGTATTTAAGGTAGTCTACGGTTATACTGTATGGGAGTGGTATCATCAAATCAAGAAAGCTTATCTTTATGGGAGGGCATATATTTTCTTCACAACCCCAGTGTGCCGTGACCTTCCCCCCTTCATTTATAATACCGCTTTTATAAACGCCACAGGGTTTATTTAGGATAACGGCGGTGATATTAATCGGCGATCCGACAACACTCACCCATACTACCGATAAATTTCTGCCTTTAATTTCGTGATCAATAAGTTTCACTGGTCCGAACCCTCCGTATCCGCTACCATGGTCCATCCGAAAGGGGATCAGCTGCCACAGCATAAATGAAATAAAAAACAGCAGTAATAGTAAAGCAACTGCAGACCCGTAAAACTTACGGGTTGGTTTCTCACCCTCTCCTGTGGAATCGGCTAATAACCTGGCGCCTATGAACCCAACAATAAGGTTAGGGAAGTACAGGAGACATACAGCCAAAACCAGATACAAGATCAATTCAGAGGGATGTGTTGGCATATCAAACTCGATGTGGGGGTAGAGAGGATCTACTGTTACAAGGACTAAACTGATAACCAGGTAGAGTATTACTGTGCCAAACACTATAACAATAATCGGGGACTTATCCAGTCCTCCACCTTCCCTCCTATAAAGCCAGAGAGAAAACACACCCATAAAGAAGAGTGCAAAGAAGAATATGAAGCCGAGGGGGATGTTGATCTTGTAGATTAACTGGAACCGCAGACGAACCAAACTCAACACAGCAAAAACTAATGCAGCAACCAAACACGGCCTTAACATGGATTTTGTTTCGCTCATTTTACTATCTCCTCAATCCTTGAAGTCAACACGGGCCCCAGATTCTGCTGGCATCAGGGGTGGGTTTTCACCTCACTTATAATTTAACCCCTTCAGATATATATTCTTAAGGATGAACTCCCGTTTCAGGCACCAGAAGGAGCATGCAATGCAGAAGCTCGAAAAAGCAATGAATGAGGGAGCAGTAGACCCCAAAGTACTCTCACTGATAGACTACATAAACTCCCGCACCGACTACTACACCACATCCTCCTGCAGCGGCAGAATAACATTATTCCACGACCTCGGCTCGAAACCAGAAAGCGGCTGGGTAGGTAAATGGCACAGGAAAGTAAACAGAAAAGAGGTCGCAGAAGCAATGAAGAAGATACCTGACACAGGAATAATATGGTTTAAATACGAGCCTGCAATACTACACATCGTGGCAAAAAAACTCGAGGGAGCAAAAAAAATAATGATCACAGCAAGAGAATCAGGCTACAAGCGGGTTGGCATCCAGGGAGTGAAAAAAGAGAGGTTTCTCGTGGAAATATGTGACACCGAGAGACTGGACGCCCCCGTAGCCCACAGGGGACAAGTCCTTATTGAAGACACATACCTCACGTATCTAATAAAACACGCCAACGAAAAATTCAAGGCAGGGACAGAGAAACTAGGGAGGCTGGAGGATAAACTCAGACACAGCCTCTGAGATAGCTGGATTTAACCCACCACTCCTAAAATAATATAAGAGAAAGATGAATGCGAAACAGATAAGGGCAGGAGTCTGGGAAATAACGGGGGAGGGAGGGAGAGTTCCCGTGAGAGTCTATGCCACAGAGAAACTCTTCAGGAATATGGAGGAAGGCGTCTTCAAACAGGCAGTGAACGTCTCCAAGCTCCCGGGAATCCAGAAAGCCAGCCTCATAATGCCCGACGGACACTACGGATACGGGTTCCCCATAGGAGGAGTAGCTGCCTTCGACCCTGAAGAGGGAATCGTAAGCCCAGGCGGAGTGGGCTACGACATCAACTGCGGCGTCAGATTATTAACCAGCGACCTCGATGAAAACACCCTACGGCCCAGACTACCTGAATTAATGGATAAATTATTCAGGAATATACCCTCTGGGGTGGGAAGCAAAAGCAAACTCAGAATCTCCGAATCAGAGCTGGATGACGTAGCAGTTAATGGAGCAGGATGGGCGGTGGAGAAAGGCTATGCTACGGAGGAGGATCTACAGCACACGGAAGAAAACGGCTGCATTAAAGGAGCCGACCCCCGGAATGTAGGGAGCCGGGCTAAAAAAAGAGGCAGACCCCAGCTGGGCACACTGGGTGCAGGAAACCACTTCCTTGAGGTTCAGAAGGTAGATAAGATATTCGACAGGAATATCGCAGAAAAATTCGGCATCAAGCAGGAGGGTCAGATAACAGTGATGGTCCACTGCGGCTCAAGGGGATTCGGCCACCAGATAGCAGGCGACTACATCGGGGTTATGCTGGGTGCTGCAGCAAAATACGGGATAAAACTGCCGGATAAGGAACTGGCATGCTCCCCGCTAAACTCACGGGAAGCCAAACAATATTTTTCCGCCATGTACTGTGCGGTTAACTACGCATTCTGCAACAGGCAGGTGATAACCCACTGGATCAGGGAAACATTCAACGATGTATTCAGGAGAGAAGTTGAACTACCCCTCACATACGATGTCTGCCACAACATAGCGAAATTTGAGGAACATAAAGTTGACGGCGGAAGAAAAAAACTATGTGTCCACAGGAAAGGAGCTACACGGGCATTTCCTGCGGGGAGAAAAGAGATACCTGAGGTTTACAGGGAGGTGGGGCATCCAGTAATCATTCCGGGGGATATGGGAACCGCATCATATGTGTTGATAGGTACAGAGAAGGCGATGGAAGAAACATGGGGCAGCACGTGTCACGGTGCCGGCAGGATGATGTCGAGGCGTGGTGCGCTAAGGAGATTCAGGGGTGAGGATATAAAAAAGAAGCTTGAGGATAGGGGTGAGGTGATACGGGCAACCCACCCCAAGATCCTCGCAGAGGAGGCATCAGAGGCCTATAAGGATATTGATGAGGTGATCAGAAGCGTTGAGTTAAGCGGGATAGCCAAACCCATTGTGAGAGTAACCCCCTTGGGTGTGGCTAAAGGCTGATGGATGATGGAAAAACCTTTTGTGTTTATAAATGCTGCAATGAGCGTAGACGGGAAGATATCCACCGTGGAACGGAGACAGGTCAGGATATCCAACGACGCAGATTTAAGGAGAGTTGATGGCCTGAGAGCCGGAGTTGACGCAGTTCTTGTTGGAATGACCACTGTGGTAGGCGATGACCCTAAATTAACTGTTAAATCCGAGAAACTAAGAGAGAAGAGGATCAGGCAGGGGAAACCCGAAAATCCCATGAAGGTCACAGTAGGGAAAATAGATAATATGAAGATATCCTCTGATTTCTTAAATTACGGGGATGCCGAAGTAGTTATCTTCACCGCAGAAAAATCTGATCCGCAGAAGATAGATGAGCTTAAGGGTAAGGCAAGGGTATTCATAGCTGGAAAAAAGAGAGTTGATTTAAGGTATGTGATGAGAACCCTCAGGGAGATGGGCGTTGAGAGAGTGATGGTGGAGGGCGGCGGTACGATAAACTATGAGCTTATCAAAGAGGGTTTGGTGGATGAGATATATGTAGCGATTGCGCCCAAGATATTTGGGGGTGATTCCGCCCCCACCCTGGTGGATGGCGGGGGTTTCAGGGAGGATGATGCTGTGGGGTTGGAGTTCACAGACATTGAGAAACTAGGTGATGTTGTGATCCTGAGATATAGATTCAGTTAATCATGGGATAAATTTTTAAGAAGATAATACAATATTTCTGTATTCCAGCATCAACAAGAAATTTATGAAGTAAATTTCTTGGCTATTACAAGAAAATTCATGAAATGAATTTTGTTGGTTATTATAAAGTATGGCTATACTTTATAATTCATTACAAGAAAAATGGGTATGGTAAAGAGGAAGCATCCTAGAATTGGGGTGTATGTTTGCCACTGCGGGCATAATATTGGCGGCGTGGTTGATGTGGAGGATGTGGCAAGATACGCTGGATCACTTCCGGGGGTTGTAATAGCCCGGGACAACAGGTACACGTGCTCGGATCTGGGGCAGAGCACCATCGCAAAGGATATCAGGGACTATAGGCTTGACCGGGTGGTTGTTGCCTCCTGCAGCCCCAGGCTCCATGAAACAGCCTTCAGAGAGGTTCTCGACGCAAGCGATCTGAATCCCTACCTCTTCGAGATGGTGAATATCAGAGAGCAGTGCTCGTGGGTTCACCCCACCCAACCAGAGAAAGCAACCCAGAAAGCAAAGGATCTTGTTAGGGGAGCGGTGGCAAGAGCCTCCCTCCTTGAGCCCATAGAGAAGATGAAGAAGGAGGTGATAAGAGAAGCTATGGTCATAGGGGCGGGGGTGGCGGGAATATTCTCCGCCCTCTACCTTGCAAGAGCAGGCATCAAAACCTACCTCATAGAGAAGGAACCCAGCATAGGGGGCCACATGGTCATGCTGGACAAAACATTTCCAACACTCGATTGCTCACTGTGCATCCTATCCCCTAAGATGGTGGATGTTAAAAAAGACCCTAACATAGAATTAATAACTAATGCAGACGTCACTGACATAACAGGCCATGTAGGCAACTTTAAGGTAACCGTAAGGAAAAACCCTAGATATGTTGATGAAGATAAATGTGTTGCGTGCGGCGTATGTACCGAAAAATGTCCCACGAAGGTCCCAAATGAATTCAACCGGGGATTCAGTAAAAGGAAGGCCATCTATATACCGTTTGCACAGGCTGTGCCTAATTGTTATGTGATCGATAAAGAAAACTGCTTATATCTCAATAAAGGAGTCTGTCAGCTCTGTATGGAGGCATGCGAGAATAATGCCATAGACTTCAAGCAGGAGGCGGAGTTAGTGGAGATATCTGTTGGGGCGATGATCATAGCAACCGGTTTCCAGCTCTATGACGCAGCCGAAAAGAAGCAATACGGCTATGGGAGATATGATAACGTGATAACAAACCTTGATTTCGAGAGGCTTATAAGCGCGGATGGCCCAACCAAAGGTAAACTAGAAAGGATTAATGACGCAAAAACCCCGGAATCTGTGGCGTTTATCCAGTGTGTGGGTTCCAGAGACATAAAATCCAATATTTATTGTTCCGTTACCTGCTGTATGACAACCCTGAAGCATGCCATGTTGATAAGAGAGAAATACCCGGATACAGATATCTTTATTTATTATAGTGATATGAGAACCATGGGTAAAGACTTTGAGGAATTCTATCGGAGGGTAAGGGAGATGGGGGTCGTATTTATGAGAGGCCTTCCGGGTGAGATAGGGGAGGATCCGGAAACAGGTAATCTGCGGATAGTATCTGAGGATCAGGACGCAGGTTGTCTGATGGAGAATGAGGTTGATATGGTTGTCCTCGCAGCCGGTTCGATGCCATCAAAAAGTGTGGATGATATAATGCAGAAATTACATCTCGACTATAGCAGGGATGGCTTCATAGCCGAAGCCCACCCCAAGCTTAGGCCGGCAGACACCAACATAGACGGCGTATTTATTGCTGGATGCGCTCACTTCCCCAATAGTATCCCGGAGGTGGTTGCCCAGGCGGGAAACGCAGGTATCAGGGTGATGGACATAATAAACAAGGATGAGATATTAATAGAGGAGACAACGGCGTTCATAAACCCCGAAAAATGCACGGCATGTGGTTTATGCATCCAGGTCTGCCCATATGATGCAATAGAGTTCACGGACGGAGATAAGGTTGAGGTGGTGGGAATCGTGTGCAAGGGCTGTGGCGCCTGCGTGGTAGCATGCCCTTCAGGGGCTATACAGCAGAAACACTTCCTTGATTCACAGATTCTGGCTCAGATAGACGGCATATTGGAGGGAGGGGGATGAATAAATTTGAACCTAAGATTATAGCATTTTTATGTAACTGGTGCTCTTATGCGGGAGCGGACCTGGCCGGAACATCCAGGCTGGAATATCCCCCTAACCTGAGGGTGATAAGGGTGATGTGCTCTAGCAGGGTTGATCCAGTGTTTGTGTTGAGGGCTTTCAGGCAGGGGGCTGATGCAGTCCTCGTCGCCGGATGCCATCCGGGAGAATGCCACTACGCGGACGGTAATTATTATACACGAAGAAGATTCCTGTTGATGAAAAAACTCCTGGATTATGTTGGGATTGATCCCAGGAGGCTGAGACTTGAATGGATATCTTCATCCGAGGGAAATAAATTCGCAGATATAGTGAAGGATATGACAGGAGAGATCGGGGAGATCGGACCCCTTAACCTAAGATGAATCATAAGGAGATAGAAAAAAAGCTGCGCAGGTATGCCGGGAAACTCCTTAAGGAGGGAGTAGTTGATATGATCATAGGATATGAGAAATCCAGAAGCGGAAGGATACAACCGTCCTTTATCACATCATCAGAAGATGCCGGGAAACTTGTTTGGAGCGACAGATGCAAGAATAACCTGGCTAAGTTCCTTTTGGATGAGGAGGGAAGGGTTGGGGTGGTGGCTAAGGGCTGCGATTCCAGAGCCATAGTGGAGCTGATAAAGGGAAGGCAGATTGATCGGGACAGAGTACACATAATCGGAATCCCCTGCGAGGGTATGAAAAATGAAGAAGATGAACTCTACGGTTGCTGTGAGGAATGTTGCTGTAGAAATCCTCCATTATATGATGTTCTCCTTGCCCCTAAGGTAGAAGAAACCGGAAGGGGGTTCCGTGATGTAGGGGAGATGGAGGGAATGAAACAGGAGGAGAGGAACGAGTACTGGAGAAGGCAATTCCAGAAATGCATCAAATGTTATGCGTGCAGGAATGTATGCCCCATCTGTTACTGTAACGACTGTGTCTTTGATGAGGATGAAACCCGGTGGATATCGAAATACAGGAGGGATGATGATATATGGGTCTTCCATCTGACCAGAATGCTCCACGTAGCAGGCAGATGCATCGACTGCGGGGAATGTGAGAGAGTCTGTCCCGTAGGCATCCCGTTGAGAAAATTATATGTAAAGGTTATTAAGGATGTTGAAGAAATGTTTAATTACAGGGCAGGAATTAATATAGAGGAGAGTCCGCCACTTGTGGCATTTGATGAGGATAGGGATAAGAACCTGATGAAAGATGAAACTGATAAGTAAAAGTAATATTAAGCCATTACTTAAGGCCTTGCACGGGAAATATGAGGTAATGGTTCCGCAGGAGTATGACTCCAAGGTAAGCTTTAAGCCCTACATCCCGGAAAAATGTGAGCCTGATTTCGCACACTACAGTAACACCAACATATCTCCCAAGGACCTGTTTCTACCCCAGTCGGAGGTCATGTTCAACTTCCAGGAGAAAGATGAGGATGTATGGCTGAATACCCTTGAATCCAAGATCCTGGGGAAAACCAGGATGATATTCGGTATGCGCCCCTGTGATGTGAATGCTCTTCTCATAATGGATAAGGTATTTAAGGAGAACCTTAAGGACTCCTATTACTATAAAAGAAGGGAAAACACCATGATAGTGGCGATGGCATGCACTTTCCCGGATAAGGATTGTTTCTGCACATCCTTTGGAACAGGCCCCAGCCTGATGGGTGGAGCAGACGTACTTCTCACAGACATAAGCGACAGGCGTCTCGGCAGTAAATACCTTGTGGAAACCCTCACGGACAGGGGAAAGAAACTCCTTGATGACCACGCTGAATTCTTTGATCCCGCAAAACCCTTTGACCTGAAACTGAAGAACAAGCTCATCAGGGAGGCAGAAAAGTACATAAGGAGGACGCCTGTGAAGGATATCCAACGTAAATTATCCCTAATGTTCAATCACCCGTACTGGGAGACCCTAGCCAAGAGATGCTTTGGCTGTGCCTCCTGCACCTTCATCTGCCCCACCTGCCACTGCTTCGACATGGTAGATGAATACAATCCCCGGACATCTGAGGGACAGAGGGTGAGATGCTGGGATAGCTGTGCTTTTGCCTCATTTACCAGGCTCGCTGGGGGAGAGAACCCCAGGGTCACAAAAACGGAGAGACTCAAGCAGAGATTCTACCACAAGTATAAATATTTTAAGGAAGATCACGGTATCTTCGGCTGTGTGGGGTGCGGGAGATGTGTTAACGTCTGCCCCTCCAATATTGATCCACGGGAGATAATTAAGGATATAGATGATATGGGAGGAAAATGACCCAGAATCTGTATCTCCCACATCTAGCTGGGATCTCAGATATAGTTGCGGAAACCCCGACTGTGAAAACATTTACTGTTTCTTTCAGGGACGAGAAACTACAGGAATCCTTTACCTATAACCCGGGGCAGTTTCTTGAGGTGTCCGTATTCGGTGTAGGGGAAGCTCCTATATCAATAAGCTCCGCCCCCACCAGAGAGAAACTGAAAGTCAGCATAAAGAAGATGGGTAAAGTCACAGGCAGCATACATGATGCAGATATAAATGACACTGTCGGGGTGAGGGGGCCTTATGGGAATGGTTTTCCCATCGAAAAATTAGGGGGAAGAGATATCCTTTTCATCGGTGGAGGGATTGGATTAGCCCCTCTGCGGTCTCTGATCAATTACATGCTGGATAAGAGAGGAGATTTTGGCAGAATATATATCCTGTATGGAGCCAGGGATCCGTCTGAGTTAGTATTCAGGGATGAGCTTAAATCCTGGGGCAAGAGAAGTGATGTGGATGTTCACATCACAGTGGATAAGGCAGATGATGGATGGAAGGGTAATGTAGGGGTGGTCCCAGGGTTACTTAAGAAAATAACGCCCTCTGTGAAAAAAACCACGGCGGTGATATGTGGCCCCCCCATCATGATAAAATACACGATAAAGGCGTTAATTGATATGAAGCTTAAACCGGATCAGATAGTTTTCAGCTTGGAGAGGATGATGAAATGTGGGGTGGGGATGTGCGGTCACTGCAGTATCGGGGGAAGATATGTATGCAGAGACGGCCCCGTATTCACCTATGAGCAGATGCGTAACAATCTGGAGTTTATGTTGTGAAAATGAAGGGAAAGATAATCCACGTAGCTGTTTTTGTGGTTATGATCTCATGCGCTATTTCCGCACAACCACCTGGCAACATATCCGCCCTCTTCGGCAAGAGTGAGGGTGCGATGCCCCCAGGACCCCCCGCAGACGAAACAACAACGGAATTAATTCTCGTAGTCATGAGCATGGAACATGATGTTATCAACAACACACATATACTTTTAGAGATAGAGAAACCTAAAGAAGGTGTAAAGGAAAACACACTGAGGTACAGCGACGGGGAAGGCAGAATCTCTTTGAACCTCAACCCCGGAAGCTGGCAGATCAACGCCAGGATTGATGATTTCTCCACACCCGGAAAGGATTACATCTCAAACAAATTAGAGATACATCTTGGGAACTCAACGACAAGGGATTTATTTATGCTGCCGGTTGGCAGCTTAAGGGGGAATGTCTACAATGAGCTGGGGGAGCGGATAGTGGATGCGAAGGTTAAGGTAGACTGCGCAAGAGACTATGGGGATAAAGATACGGTTTCCGACGACTTCGGCTCCTTCTCTCTTGATTACGTCCCAGCTGGCAGCTGCGAGGTGTCGGCATTATCTGATAACAAGGTGGGCGTTAGCAAAATAAATATAGCTAAGGGTGAGCTGAAAACAATCAACATAATTCTCGGCCAGGAGGTAAAAAGTGGCTTTGACTCAACAACTCCGTTAATAGCCCTGTTCCTCATAATCTCTGTTGTCGTGTTCTTCTATTTCTCAAAGAAACGAAAACCTAGGGTGATCGAGAAAGAAACCAGGATAGAGTTAACCGGGAGGATGGAGGATATAATCCAGACATTAACCGGCAGAGAGAAATCAATAGTAAATCTGCTGATAGAAAATGATGGTAAACTCACACAGGCAGAGGCACGTCATTTCCTGGGGATACCTAAGGCTACGATATCAAGGGATGTTAATTCCCTTAAGCGGAAGAGAATAGTTGAAACAATCAAAATCGGCCGAAACAGGGATATACGGCTCAGCAGGTGGTTTCTCGGCCTTGAGGAGTGATCTGGGGGCTTCAGAGCCTAAATGGAACCTTTTGGAACCTTTCCTGGCTGATCTATCCACCTTCTGTTTTTATATCGTTTCACTCAATTGATTAAAAATTGAGGTGAATGAAATGAAAAACAAAAACAAGAAAGGTTTTTATCTGATAACAGGAATTATCCTGGTCTGTTTGATGGGAGCTATTGGTGTGGCTTTGGCGTACCAAGGCGATAGGTATTGTGAACATGACTCAGATTGTGTTCTAGCTATCCGTATAGATCAATGTTGTGATTGCCCAGCACTATATACGCGAGAACAGGTAGATAGCGATCCTGATCTGATGATATATGAGGAAGGAAAGGATTATTCATCACTGATCAAGGTAGACTGTACGAGTATTTTATGTTATCCGTGTTCAATGCCTCGTCCGGTTGCTTGTGTAGACAACAAATGTACTTATGTGGGAACAGAATGCACAGACTCCGATGGAGGAAGAGATTATTATAAGAAAGGAACTGTAACCCTTAGTTCAGGAGTAAGTAGAACAGATACTTGTACATATTGCACCGGTCTTGCTCCTAGTCCTGTGTATTGCGGGGCAGTAGTAGAGTATTATTGCGAAGGAAATCAAATTAAATCAGAAACATTTGTCTGTCCGAATGGATGTAAGGATGGTGCTTGTGTAAGTGCGACAAGAGAACTTAACATAGACATAACCTCTCCGGGAGACGGGGAAACCGTATCCGGGATTGTTAAAGTAAGTGCATCCGCAAGCGGTTCAAATAAATTAGATTATATGTACCTTACCATCACAGGAGATCAGGTAGCAGAACATATAAAATTAACGGACTGCGTATGGTACTGTAAACCCGTCTGTAAAGCAGTAGGTACCCACAGTGAAGGCTGGTATGACTCATGCAGCGGCGAGCTTATAAAATACGCAACTTGCGCAGGCTGTACAGCCAGATGTGCAGCAGTAGGTACGAAATCAGAAAACTGGCAGGATACCTGCAACAACGGAATGATTAGATACGCAAACTGCGATAAAACACCGTATGGTGGCTACTGCACATACAATTGGGACACCTCCAACTGGGAAGGAGAAAAAGTCACCCTGACTGCGAGCATATCAGATGCTGCAGGATACAAGGCAGAGGATTCAATCAGAGTCTATGTGTCCGGAACAGGAGATTATGTGGATGTCGACGTTTATCCCGAGATACAGACAGTTAAGGTAGGCGATCTCGCAGAATACAAGATTGTGGTAACAGACAACCACCCAATAGCAAGATGCGGCATTGCGCTGGCAGACAACCCAACCCCAACCGCCGCTGAGATTGCAGGGGCCAAGGACATAGCACCGAGATGCATAGTCTATTACACCTACAATCTGAAGGTCACAGGACTTCCATTTAACGCAGACTATCCGGAAAGTGTTACAGTCTACCAGGGAAGCTCAAACAGCGCCCCCCTGACAATCAAAGCCAGATATGCAGGGACATTCAGCTTTAAAGTAACGGCAACGCTGGCAGGTAATGCGAATGTGGGGGATTCCGACTCAGCCACCCTCGCAGTGGATGCATATAAAGACTGTAACACGGAGTGTAGGAGGCGGGGCTATGACTACGGAGTCTGCAGGACCTCCTGCTCAGCAAATGAGTATGGTATAGGCACCAGATATTGCCCCCAGATCATCGATAAAACCCTTACAGCTGCGGGGAAGGTAGGTAGTACCTCGGTCGCCAGCTCATCTGGTGGCGGAGGCGGAGGGGTCATTAGCGTTGAGAAGATAGCTGTGGTAGATGCAGTACCATCAATCAAACAAACAACCACCGAGGAACAGGACATCGACATATACATGTATCCAACATACCACTGCTGCTGCGGAAACAAAGGCATCACCGTAAAGGCGTGGCCAAGTAAAAACACCTATGAATCAGGTGAAACCGCAACAATATATGCGAAAGTTTATTCAACAGGTAACGGAGAGGCGGATGCTGAGGTTACGGGAACAATCAGCAGACCTGATGGGAAAACAGAGGGATTAACCTTTAGAAAAATTTGTGTGGTAGCTGAAATCCAAAAAATCAGGGATGAAAACCCGGCTATGGAGATAAGCTGTGTTGGAGGCGAATGTTGGCCGAGATGCCTTTATGTTGCAACATATGCGGATACAGACTCAAGTGGCTATTACTCCGTGAAAGTACATGCTAAGAGCGAGTATGGATCAGCGGAAACAACAACAGGGTTCCGGGTAAGAAAAGAGGTGAAGAGCTGTAACAACTACTGTCAGGATATAGGATATGACTATGGAGTGTGCAGAACCTCCTGCAGAGAAGAGGAGAGAAATGAGGGTTATGAATACTGTCCACAGCTGATAGCCAAACCCTATGAATTAACAGACAAATCAATCCCGGAAAAAACCAGATACAGATATATGTACTGCTGCTGCGGCAAGCTGGTTCCCCCACCTCCTCCCGAGGAGAAGATAAAGCTAAGGCTTCAGGAGGGCTGGAACCTGATAACACTACCTGGGAAAG
Source organism: uncultured archaeon (assembly GCA_965602195.1). Lineage (GTDB taxonomy): Archaea > Altiarchaeota > Altiarchaeia > IMC4 > QMZM01 > CBFCYF01. Next base: position 21,287 of record CBFCYF010000009.1, read on the forward strand.
GAGAGCTGTCTCTCGGTGATTGTGAAGCACTCTACGGGTTTGTTTACCTTGACGGGGAATACCTAAGCATAAAAGATGCGGAAGAGAAGCTGGGGGAAGAGAGGCTGATGGAATATCTCAGGAAACACTCCTTCTGGGCGTACTCCTTCAGAGAATGTGAGCTGGAATTTAAGCTTGAGGAGTACACATCCTATGCGGAGCTGGAGCCCTCTGAGGGATGGAACTTCCTACCCATAACAGAAGATATGATCGGGAAAAGCCTAGAGAATATCAAAGGAGATTGCGAGTTCCAGAGACTCTACCTGTGGGATGCAAAGAAACAGAGGTGGGAGAAACTTGATCCCGAAAGCAGGTTCTCAGAGAAACAGGAATTTAAGGGTTTTGTGGTGAAGGCGGAACACTCCTGCTCCCTGGGGCAGGCTTCCATTCCAAGCCCGCCACCTCTCCCAGACTGATGAGGTGAAAGATGATGGAGACAAACATGAGAATCTGGGTGATCCCTTTACTTGCAGGGGTTTTATTCATCGGTTGTGTTCAGGAAGAGCTTGGGTGGACAATCAGGGATATGCTTGATAGGCCAGAGCTCTACCTGGGGAAAAACATAACAATAGTGGGCGAGTATAGGGGATGGGAAGCTAATTGCACCCAAACAGGGCCTCCGGTAACGAGAAGCGACTGGCAGATTAAAGACGAAACCGGTTGCATATACGTTACCGGCATGCTCCCGGGATTAGATCCATACCAGGATGTTGGGGTAGAGATAGAGGTTGCGGGTACGATAAAGGTAAATGATGTGGGGATAGCATACATAGAGGCCCTGGAGATTAAGATACTATCCGGAAATGAAACCACAGAACCCGGGGTAAATAAAACAGGGACAATAGCAGGTATGTTCACAGAGCCCAAGGAGAACATAACCCCCCCGAATCTGCCGGATTAATTATTTCTTATTTTTTTATTATTCTTTCTTCTTATTAATCCCTGAATTTTATTAATAATATGCTTTGACGTGTTCTTTTAAAGATGGCCAAAACATTATCCAGAAAATATAATCGCAGGGAGATAGAGGATAGGTGGCATAGGAAGTGGATGGAAGAGAAAGTATATAGCTTTAACTCGGATTCCAAGAAAAAAACCTACTCCATAGACACCCCCCCGCCCTTCACATCAGGCACATTACATATGGGCCACATCTACAACCACGTCTGGATAGATATAGTGGCGAGATACAAGAGGATGAGAGGTTATGAAGTCTATTTCCCACAAGGCTTCGACTGCCATGGCCTGCCCACAGAGCTGAGGGTGGAGAAAGAGAAAGGTGTGAGGAAGGAAGACAGGGAGAGGTTCCTAGAGGAATGTGTTAAATGGACCCGGGGGGCAGTAGAGAGGATGAAAAATCAATTTGAGTCCGTAGGATACTCCTGTGACTGGAACTACACCTACAAAACAATGGATGACACATACAAGGCATTAGTCCAGAGAACCCTCCTCGATTTCTATGAGAGAGGATTACTCTACAGGGAAAAACACCCCGTATTATGGTGTCCCAGATGTGAGACCGCCCTCGCAAAGGCAGAGGTAGGCCATGTTGAGAGGGAAGGTAAGCTGTATTACATAGACCTGGATTCAGAGGGCCACAAATTAACCATCGCCACCACCAGACCAGAGATGATGCCCGCCTGTGTAGCGGTTTTTGTTCACCCCGAAGACAAAAGATATAAGAAATTCGTAGGGAAGAAAGCTAAACTCCCAATCTCAGACAGGGAGGTTCCCATCCTCGCAGATGACGAAGTTGATATGGAATTCGGAACCGGGGTAGTCTACCTCTGCACATTCGGTGACGAACAGGATATCAGATGGCAGAGAAAATACCGGCTCCCAGTGATAGAGGCAATTGATAAAAAAGGAAAATTAACCCATGTGGCAGATAGATACACGGGTCTTGATGCACAGGAAGCCAGGAAGAGGATATGCGAGGACCTGGTGGAGGACGGCCACATAAGGAAGATCGAGAAAATCACCCATTCTGTCTTATCCCACACAGAAAGAAGCTCCTGCAAGCATCCCATAGAACTACTCCCCCTGAAGCAGTGGTTTATAGAGGTGAAGAAATTCACCCAGGACATTATCATGGCATCTAAGGAGATGGGGTGGTATCCCCAGTATATGCTGCAGAGATTAATTGACTGGTCTGAGACGATGGACTGGGACTGGATCATATCAAGGCAGAGGGTATTTGGCACCCCCATCCCGTTCTGGGTCTGTGAATGCGGGGCAGTTATACCCGCAGACGGAAAGCTGCCGGTAGATCCCAGAGGAACAAGCAGGGAGTGTGAGGCATGCGGTAAAAAAGCATCAGGTGAGGAGGATGTCTGTGACTGCTGGGTGGATTCATCAGTAACCCCGCTTGTTATATCACGGTGGAACTCTGATATGGGGTTCTTCGAAAAAACATATCCCTGCTCACTTAGGCCCCAGGGTTATGAGATAATAAGGACATGGGCGTTCTATACCATCTTCAGGTCCCTGATACTCACAGGAATGCCCTGCTTCAGGGAGCTGCTGATTAACGGGATGGTCGCAGGACCAGACGGACGTAAAATGTCTAAGTCACTTGGGAATGTTGTGGAGCCCGAGGAACCCCTGAAGAAATACTCAGCAGATACCCTGAGACAGTGGGCGGCAAATGGCACACTCGGTGACGATTACCCGTTCTCGTGGGAGGAATGTGATCACTCAGAGAGATTCCTCACTAAACTATGGAATATATCCAGGTTTATCCAGATGCACCTTGAGGACTTTAAGGAAGGAAAAACACCCCAGTTCAGGGAGATAGACCAGTGGATCCTCTCCCTCCTGCAGGAACTTATAGATGAGACCACGAGCAACATGGACAATTACGTCTTCAACATTCCAATGGAGCGTACACGGAGCTTCATGTGGCATGAGTTGGCGGATAACTACCTGGAGATGGTGAAGCATCGCTTATATAAACCGGAGGTGTACGGTGAGGAATCCAGATATGCCGCCCAGTACACATTAAACACCATACTAAAAAATATTCTTAAGCTTCTTGCGCCCTACACCCCCCACATATGTGAGGAGCTATGGGACAATATATACGGGAAGGGGTATGTTACTGTATCTAAGTGGCCCACCCCAGATAAAAAATTAATCAGTGAAGAGGCAAAGGAGGCCGGAGAGCTGGCAAAGAGGCTTGTCGGGGAGGTAAGGAGATATAAATCAGAAAACGGAATCCCACTCGCAAAGGAGATAGAGAAAGTTAAGATCTATATCAATAAGGATCTGGACTCAACAATCGAGAGAATCCGGGAGGATATTAAAGCCACCGGAAAAATCAATAAGCTGGATGTTGAGGTATCGGATATAGGGGAGTTTGCGGTTGAGATCACCTGTTAATTTCCCTCATCAAAAGCCCATTTTTTGGCGAAAATACCTGCCTCCTGAAATGATATGAAATCATGGAGCCGTACATTCCACTGGCCTCTCTTCCTGAAGGAGGAGGTTTTTTCACATCTTCTGCATCTAAAACACTTCTCTCCTTTAGTTACATGGATTGTTCCACAGTGGGGGCACATCACCGCTTTATAGGGGAGCAGTTCCTTAAGGGTGTCGTTGCTTATTGCGGGTCTTTCTTTATTAAAAACGAGGCTCATTATGGTTGTGGGTTCATCACCCGCCTGTCTGTGAAAAACCCGGGGTCTTCTACCGCCCTCAGAAGACATTCCTGCAGAAAGAACAGTCAGAGGTAACATCTTCTGCCCGCACCCGCAGGGAATCTCCATCGTTGTGGGATCCTCAACCCATGTGGTCCTGCCACATCCCCCGCACTCGAAGGTTACGGACACCATATCAATCCACGATCATCCGGGTGTCGGAGATGGCGATGGATGATGCACCCTTCCTCTTCAGCTCCGGCAACAGGTGTTTTAGTTCCCCTTCATCAATTATGATGAATATATCGCAGCCTCCCCCCCTCAACTCACTTATGGTGGGGCTCCCCACATACCCGTTTATAACACCCAACACATCATCTAATTTATCCGGGTCAACGACGTTCATATACACGTTTACCTTCCCCTTCCCGACCAAGGCACCCTTAAAGAGCATTACAATCTCGTCAATCTTCCTTTTCTTCTCTTTGTTTTTCAAAGAATCCTTACACACAATCAACCTCGCAGATGCTGTCATTACGGTGTCAATAATCCTGCACCTATTCTCCATTAAGGTTGTGCCAGTTTCAGTGGTCTCGATGATCAGGTCGGCCTCAGGCATGGGAGGTATTATCCAGGCCTCGGTCTTTCCCGCAGGCTTCCTTATTATGGCATCAATTCCCTTACCGCTCAGGTAATCTTTTGCAATAGCCTGGTACTCGGTGGCCACCACCACCTTCTCTTTCCTTCTTTTCAATTCACTGGCGTATTTTTTAAAGTCACCTATATCAGTAACATCAGGGAATACGTCTTCTGACACAGCCACAATCAGCTTGGTTTCACCAAACTTCAGGTCCATGAGCTCACCTACTGTCTTTCCCTCATCAGGATACTGTAGCTGGAACTCCCGTAGGATATCGGATCCTGTGATGGCAACATCGCCCTTGCCGAGGCTAAGTACGAAGGGAAAATCCTGGGGTCTGATTCTCTTCATTACGATTCCGGCATCATCAATCTCCGGATTATAGCCTCTCTCAGAGATACTCACCCTGAAACCTGCCCTCTCAAACAACCCCCGCGCTTTTTTCTCCAGGTGTCCGTCAGGGATATAAAATTTTATCATTTTTAGCTTATAGGATATCTCTTTTAATATTATATTACATCTATAAATCCAAAAAGCAGAATGAAGATCCCCGACCATCATGCCTATGAAATCCTTGAGGGTTACGGCATAAACACAGCTCCTTACAGATTCGCAGGAAGTCTCAGGGAGGTGGAGGAGTTCTCAGAGGAGATGACCTATCCGCTGTTTCTGAAGATAGATTCACCTGAAGTCATCCACAAATCCGACTCCGGCTGTGTTATCTTGGTTAACGCCGACTATGATCTTGAGGATAGATTCAATGAACTTATGAAAAATGCACACAGAATCACAGAAAACATTAATGGGGTGATAATACAGGAAAGAGTGCAGGGTAAGGAATTCATTGTAGGCTCAAAGAAAGATGAACAATTCGGGAGGGTAATAGCATTCGGTCTCGGGGGGATATTTGTGGAAGCCATCAAGGACATATCCTTTAGATTAATCCCCATAGAGAGGCTTGACGCAGAGAGCATGATCAGGGAAACACAGGCCTTCAATGTATTAAAAGCAAGAGGGGAATCAGACATCACAGAGGTGGTGGATGTTCTTATGAAGATCTCCGAGCTGGCAGAGAAGGAAGATATTGAGGAGCTGGACATAAATCCCCTGATAGTGAACAACATGGGAGCCTGTGTTGCTGATGTAAGGATGATGAAATCAAAAAAATGAACAACATTGATTATTTCTTCAACCCAAGAAGTGTTGCGATAATAGGTGCATCAAGGGAGCCCAGAAAATTTGGGCATATCATCATGGAAAACTTCATAAAGAGATTCAAGGGGAAGGTTTTTCCGGTGAACCCCAGTACCGAAAAGATGGTGAACCTCCAATGTTATAAATCCGTGAAGGATATCCCCGGGGAGGTTGATCTGGCGGTGATAGTAATACCAGCCAAGTACGCAGAGAGTGTCCTTGAGGAGTGCGGTGAAAAAGGAGTAAAGGCAGTCGTGATAATCTCCGGGGGATTTTCGGAGATCGGGGAAGAGAAGAGAGAGGATAGATTGCTGGAGATCGCAAAAAAATACAATATGAGATTGATGGGGCCCAACTGCATCGGAGTATTTGATGCATACTCCCACGTGGATACAATGTTTTCCCCTATGTACAGGCAGGACAGACCCTTCAAAGGTAACATCTCATTCATCTCCCAATCCGGAGCCTACGGAACCGCGATAATGGATCTGTCTGCGGCAGAGAACATGGGGATAGCAAAATTCATTTCAATAGGAAACCGAGCGGATGTGAACGAGATAGATGTCCTGAGATACCTGAAGGATGATGAGAATACCCAAGTGATTGTGATGTATCTGGAGGGCACAGAAAACGGCAGGGAATTCTATAATGTCCTGAAGGAGGTCACAGAAGTTAAGCCTGTAATCGCAATGAAGGCAGGAGCCACTGATGAGGGGGGTAAGGCAACCTTATCCCACACAGGCTCGTTGGCGGGCTCCTCAGAAATATTCTCTGGAATGCTGAAGCAGGCAGGTGGAATAGAAGCTGACAGCTCAGAGGAGCTCTTTGATTTCGCCAGAGCCTTTTCTTACGCACCACTGCCTAAAGGAGACAGGATTCAGATAGTAACCAACGCCGGCGGTTTCGGGGTTATCGCTACAGACTCTGTTATTAAAAACAGGCTTCGTCTGGCGGAAATGTCTGGTAAAACAAGGGAGGAGATAAAAGGATATGTCCCCTCTTATGCTACCGTGAAAAACCCAATCGACTTGGTGGGTGACGCAGACAGCCGCAGGTATGAGAAGGTACTTTGGGCTGTTATGGGAGATGATGCAGTGGATGCTGTTTTTGTTATAATGCTACTTCAGCTGTCATCCTTGGAGAGCGATATAGTGGATGTTCTTATCTCAATAGGCAGTGAATTCCCGGATAAGCCTCTTTTGGTTTGCACAACAGGAGGGGAGTTCACCCACGTCCATACTAAAATGATGGAAAAAATATATATCCCCACATACCCCACCCCAGAGAGAGGGATAGAGTCACTCAAAAAGCTGGTTGAATACGCAAAATACAGGGAGAATCATCGAACCTGACCCCTAACATCCATCAAGATCGTCTCGTGATCAAAGGCCAATTCCGGAAGTTCACTGAGATCAAATTTTTTCACATCTATTGCGTCACTACTAGCCTTCATCTCCCCCCCCACCGTTTTACAGAGGAACACCACCGACACTGTATGCCCTCTCGGATCCCTCCCAGGATCCGAATACACCCCAAATAGCTTCTCAACCTTAACCTTCAGCCCAGTCTCCTCCTCAGCCTCCCTAACAACTGCATCTTCCACAGTTTCCCCAACCTCAACAAAACCACCTGGAATAGCCCATCTCCCCTGAAATGGAGGATTCTTCCTCCTTATGAGCACTACACCATCCCCATCCACAATTACTGCATCCACCGTTAAAGCTGGAGATTCTCGCATCATTCTCTAATCATTATAATTTTTAATCATTAAATCAAAAATATAGAGTGGTGGTTCTTTCCAGGGGCCCGTAGTCTAGTTGGTTATGACGGAGCCCCTTTCTTTAGAAAAGAAAGGTGCTTCACCCCCAAAGAAACCACAATTCAACAAATATTTAATTAAGGTGCACTCCACGAAGTGGAAGTACGCCAATACCCCTTAGGTATCTCCGAGGGCCCGTAGTCTAGTTGGTTATGACGCTGCCTTTACGAGGCAGAGATCCCCGGTTCAAATCCGGGCGGGCCCAACTCAAGCTTTAATAAAGCTTAAGCAAAGATGCGACGTGCGCTCTCTTTCAGTCGCTTAGTCGCACTTAACAATTGTTCTGAAAGCAGCAACACCTTCAGCTAGTTTTTTTAACTGCTGCTGTCAGAATAGTGTTTAGCTCGGAGAGGTTGGTACTGGCTGGGAAGGCGCCCTTATATTCAAATCCGGGCGGGCCCATTCAGCCTTGATCTTTCAATGAATTTTGTCTTTTAAGAGTTTCTTACCAAGATATAATTACTGTTATTTAAGGTAAAATGCCATCACATGTTATTTTTAATATCGCGGTTAGCCTGGATGGGAAGATTGGGAAGGAAGGTAAGCAGATTGAGTTCCTCAGCAGGATGGATAAGTACAGAGTCCATCAACTCAGGGGAAACTCAGATGCCATAATGGTGGATGTGGACCTGATAAAGAAAGAGAACCCGGAGATCACTGTAAGGAAGGAGGTTGAGGAACCCTACAGGGTGATTGTGGACGCCAAAGCCGAAACACCTCTGGATGCAAAGATCCTTGGTGGAGGTGGGAAGGTGATCGTTGTTGCCTCCAGGCAGGCTCCGAGGTTAAGGATCGATAAGCTGGGGGAAGTGGAGAATGTAGAGACTATGGTGGTCGGGGATTACGCGATAAACCTCCCCAGGCTACTGAGTAACCTATATGAGACGGATAAGATAGAGACTATATTTCTGGAGAGAGGAGGGAGCCTCCCAGGCAGGATGTTTAAGGAATCCCTGGTCAATGAACTTTATATCTCAATAATGCCCGCAATAATCGGGAAAGACGGCAACCCAATAGATATCTTCGACATAACGCCGGAGAAAGACATAGAATTGGAGCTGGAAGGAATCATACAGTACGGAGAACAAGTGGTTTTACACTACCTGATAAAATGAGTAAATTAGATGATAAGCTCTCCTTTCTTTTCATGCCTCATACTCTCATCTATCAGCCTTCTTTCCTCTTCGGTTAAGAGGGTATCTACATCCACCATATGCTTTTTTATATAATCCAGATCCTCCCGGATTGCCTTCAGTTCCTTTACAACCTCTTTTAGGATAGA
>CBFCYF010000010.1:0-29805 GCA_965602195.1 uncultured archaeon
CCACCAGTCTGAGTGAGCGACCGAAGGAGCGAACGGAGACTGGTGGTTCTTGACATTTGAGGAGGCTGTGGATATTTAGATGCTAGGAGTTCACATCCCCATGCATTCTGTCGAGGATCATCAACGCTATTTTCTCTGTTTTCTCTGGGCTTATGCCATCAATATGAGCGTTTAATATCGACCTGCCTGTAACCGTTGAAACATACAGGTCCCTTAAATTAAATAAACGATCAAGTATGTCCTGATCTATGAAGACATCCTGTATCTTAGAAAACGGAATAGTCAGTTCACGGGAGCCGAACACCCCCTTCCTCACCACAAGAACCTGGTCATTCAAATCATAGAAGTATCGCATGTAGTAATAGTATTCATAAACATATTTCCCAAGGAGAATGAGGATGAATGAGGGTATTATCACCAGGATTGCAAACACCGAGATATTGCTTAAATAGGAAGCCACACACGCTAAGACAACAACCGGAGTTAAATAAATCACCCACCAGAGGGTCTTCTTCAGAGGCTTGATGGTCTCTAAGGGAAAACGCGACACAAGAGTATCTACCCCAATCCCCTGGAGCGATATCCCCATAAGTCCTGCGATCCTGTTATTCAGTTTCACTGCGTTCATGTAATAGAGGTCAGGCACAGACTCCACCAGCTTTGAAACAGACACCGTCGTGGTGGAATTCTTATGCTGGATTAGTTCCTTTGAACCGGTCTCAAGCTTTAACGAGGCGAGTCCCGCGAAACTCTGGGGAAACGTTATGTTAACCTCCAAGTCCTGTATCTTGTTGTAGTTAATCTGCTTCCGCCGGATGTTAAGCAACCCCACCTTTACGGATATCAACTCAGAGGATACACTGTAACTGTAGGTCATGGAAAGTATCAGCGCATTAATTGCCGCAGAGATGAATAGGATTACAAAAATCCCTACCGCAACCAAAACCCCGAAAAGGAATGTGGTTGAGGCAAACACACCCAGAAAAAGAGAAATCAGGGTAATGACCAACGCCATTATGCCCACATTAATAATATGTGAGTAGATCATCGATTTCATGAAGTGGTTGCTGTATGGGGGGAGGGTTTCAGCAGCTTCAGCCTCAGCTTCATGCGAAATTTCTTCTCCAGGGGGTTCCATCTCAGCCCGGGAGATTTTTCTGCTCAACCCAAGTATCTCCTCACGCAGCCGTTCAGCGATATCCGGGGGGAGGAAGCGGATGTTGGAGTCTAAGGCAGATAGACGCGTCATGGTCTTCACAGAAAGCGTCTTTATGCCTAATATGATCTCCCCTAAATTCTGTGTCTCCTCCACATCCTGGATATTCCGGTATAGGACCAGGCTTTCCTTAGGGGAAATAAACCCCCTCTTTATGAATACCCCATCATCCCTCAGCTCGTATCGTATTGAATTAAACTCAAAAAAATTCAGGACCAGGGAACCCAGGAATACAAGGATAAAAAGAGGTAACAGGAAAGGCACAAAAAGCCCGAAAACCAACCACGAAAAAGACTTCACACCCATTATAACCAAACCACTTTTACTTGGAAGATAAACCTCCCCTACCGTAGCTTTTTCCTTTACAGAAACAGTTTTACCCAGCAGAATACCATACATCGTCCTCCCATTCACCTCGTTTACGCCATCGATATGCGCCTCGAAACCAGATGTCTCACTGGCGCTGGAGATGTGCAGATCCCAGAGCCCGAAGACTCTATCGAATAAATCCTGGTCAAGGTAGACATCCTGTATCTTACTTAGGGGAACATTAGTCTGTTTTGTGCTGAACACCCCTTTTCTGACAACCAACTCCCCACCAACCAGATCATAAAAATAATTTCTGAAATACTGCATCTGGTAGAGATAGATAGCAACGGATAAGCCGATGAACAGAAATAAAGCTGAAAATAACGTACCCATCAGCCCAATAATCTCTGAGGCGACAACAAAAAAGAACCCAAGAAAGAAAACCACAGGTACTGCGATCCTGGAAATCCATTGTATGGTTTTCTTCAATATCTTCCTCTTCTCCAGGGGGTATTTACCTATCAGTGTTTCAGTCGACAACCTGCTTCACCTCCCCTGCCCTTCCAAGTATCTGTGATTTAAGACGTTCAGCGTTATTTCGACTCAGACCGAAAATGATGTCAGATCCCCTCCGTGACGCTGTTGCGCTATATATTTTAACAGCCCATAAACCGAAAATACGATCATAAATAGATTGCTCTACATGAACATCCTGGACATTCTTGTAGGGGATGATGGTGTAGCTGGGCGTGATAACACCCTTGCGCGAAAACAGATAATCACTCCTTAACTCATAGATAAAGCTCCTGAAGAACTCCCCTGAATACCACAGTAATCCAATAATCACCAACACAAGCAAAACAATTACTATGATGGAGGCATAGATCACAGAAACTATGAAGCCGGCGATCACCAGAATAAAACCCAGTACCAGAAAAGGAATCAGTTTGGATATATAGAAGGCTATGTATGCGCTCTCCTTGAATGGAGCGAATCTTTTCGTGTTTTCCTCGCCGAGCATCGTGTTATTATTGCCCACTACCTTCCTTCTTCTTTCCTAGTATGGCTTCCTTCACCCGCTGAAGTGGGGGATAACCTCTGTCCTCTTTCTCCAGGAGGTCTGCCATCCTCTCCACAAGCCTCAGAGTCTCTATGGGGATCACCCATACGTTAGTCAGCGATTTATCAGAGGATAGGTCGTTTATGGAGTGCAGTGTCCTCAAATGCAGCGCACCTGGATTACTGTATAAGGTTCTGGCGGCATCAGCTATGTTATCTGCTGCGATCACCTCACCCTCTGAGTTTATTATAACCGCTCTCTTCTCCCTCTCAGCCTCTGCCTGCTTAGCCATCATCCTCTTCATGTCCTCAGGAAGCTCAATATCCTGCAACTCTATTTTTGTGATATCCACGCCCCAGGGATCTGTGGCGATGTCAACGATCTCCCTGAGTTTGTCTGCTATCGCCTGTCTTTCAGAAAGAAGTTCATCCAGCTCCACACCACCCGTAACATTCCTCAGTGCAGCCTGCCCGTATTTGGCGGTGGCATAAACCACATTATTCACATTAATAACCGCCTTCTTAGGGTCGAATATCTTGAAATATATCACCGCATTAATGTTCACGGGAACATTATCTCTGGTCATGACCTCCTGTTTAGGGATATCCACCACCCGCTCCCGGATATCTATCTTGACAAGGGAGTGGTATATCGGAATCACAACCCTCAGCCCGGGATCCAGGAGTCCGCTATATTTTCCGAGGGCGAAAAGAACCCCTCGTTCATACTGGTTTATAACCCTGAGTGCCATTTTCAGTCCACCTCCTCCAGAGCCCTCAGGATCTCTATGGGCACAATAAAATTCACGGTATTGGATTGATCCGAGGACATATCATTCAAGGAGTGCAGTGTCCTCAGATGCAGAGCTCCCCTCACCTGACAGAGTTTTTTGGCTGCATCCGCCAGATTCCTGGATGCAACCACCTCACCTTCTGCCTTTATGATGGTTGCTCTCTTCTCCCTCTCAGCCTCTGCCTGCTTGGCCATGGTTCTCTTCATCTGCTCCGGGAGCTCGATGTCCATCAACTCTATGGAGGTCACATCAATCCCCCAGGGATCAGTTGCCTTGCCAACTATCTCCCTTAGATTATCTGCAATCTTCTGTCTCTCTGAAAGCAATTCATCAAGGGTGGCTTCCCCTGCCACATTCCTAAGGGAGGTCTGCCCGTACTTTGAAACCGCAGACATATAGTTTTCCACAGCCAGAAAGGCTTTCTCCGGGTCTCTGATCTTGAAGTAGATCAATGCGTTAACGTTTGCAGGAACATTATCTTTGGTCATAACCTCCTGCTTTGGAACATCAACCGTGACTATCCTCGTATCCATCTTTATTAGTCTGTGATAGAATGGGATGACAAAGTTCAGGCCAGGCTTTCTGGTACCCGCGTATCTCCCAAACGCCAGAAGCACTCCTCGCTCATACTCCATGATAATCTTTATGAACATGGAGAGGATTCCAAGAAGGAAAGGCAATCCGAAGATAAGAACCGGGATCCCTATCATAACCAGAGCGAATATGAAGTCGAAAAAACCCATTTAACCACCTTCGATAATCATGATATCTAATGTGTTTTCATACTTTATTAATGGCTTTGAATAGATAAAGTATATGGAATTCTTTTTTCAGTTGTCGGGTGAGCATCCGTCCCTTCCGAGAGAGGAGGTGTTTGCTGTGCTTGCAGGGGAGGGCATAAAATTCAGGAGGGTATATGAAAACCAGGAACAGAGAATTCTTGTATTGGATGTGGCCTCCAAAAGAATTGATTTCCTTCAGCGTCTCGCCCTCACCAGGAAGACAGGTGAGTTTATTGCTATGGGGGATGATTTAAGAGATCTGACAGGCAGGGTTTTTGATAGAATCACAGGTTATAGGAGTTTTGCGATAAGGTGCAGGTCGAAAAAGATTGAGGAAATACTGGGGGCAGGGATAAAGAAGAGGGGTATGGAGGTAAACCTCGATAATCCCGGGGTAGAGGTTGTCTGTTTACAGATCGAGGCAGGCAAGTACGCCGTTGGTATCGATGTTCCCCTGAAGAGAGATTTCAACCAGAGAAGGCCCCACATGAGGCCTTATTTCCACCCCACCTCCCTGCACCCGAAGATGGCCAGATTAGCGGTTAATCTCGCGAGAGTTAAAAAAGGAGATGTCGTCTTGGACCCATTCTGCGGCACAGGGGGGATATTGATAGAGGCGGGTTTGATGGGATTAGAGGTCAGGGGCTTTGATATCGACGGGCGGATGGTTGACGGCTGCAGGAGGAATCTGGGATTCTATGGCTTAAGCGGTGAGATAGAGGAGAGAGACGCCCTGAGTTTAGATGAAGGAGGTGAAGTGGACGCGATTGTTACGGATCTCCCATACGGCAGGGGATCATTTTTGACTGAACGTAACCTCATCGAGTTCTACGGGAGATTTATGAAATCAGCAGGTGCTCTCTTAAATGAGGGAAGCTATATGGTTCTGATTGCACCAGATGATCTGTCATCAGAAATTAGTGAATTTGAGATTACGGGAAGATTCCCCTGGTACGTGCACAAGAGCCTAACCAGGAGGATATATGTTCTGAGGAGGAGCTGACGTCTTTTTGATGAGTGGCGTTTTTTAAGAACATAGTGTGAATAATTATCTGTCTATCTATCAGAGAGGGGATGTTAAGATGAAAGGTGCGGAGGCAATCATCAGATGCTTGGAGGAGGAAGGCGTTGAGCATATGTTCGGGATTCTTGGGGGAGCCATCATGGAGGTATATGATGTGCTCTATGAGCGGGGTCCAAGACACTTCCTCATGAGGCATGAGCAGTGTGCGGCACATGCCGCAGAAGGTTACGCGAAGGTCTCAGGTAAAGTAGGGGTTTGTATAGCCACATCCGGCCCAGGGGCTACAAATCTCGTCACCGGATTAGCGGATGCCCATATGGATTCAGCCCCCGTTGTTGCCTTAACAGGTCAGGTCCCAAACGCATTAATCGGAAATGACGCCTTCCAGGAGGCGGATATGCTGGGCATTACCATGCCCATAACAAAGCATAATTTCCAGATCACAGAACCCGATGAAATCCCGGGCGTGATAAAATCTGCCTTTAAGATAGCGTCCACCAGGAGACCCGGTCCGGTTCTGGTTGATCTACCCAAGGACGTTCAGCAGGGAAAATTAAAGAGGAGATTCCATTACCCCAAAGATGTTGATATTCCAGGATATAAGGTTATAGTTAGAGGAGGCCACTCCGAGCAGTTAAAGCAGGCTGCAAAGGCTTTAATTAGTGCTGATAGGCCACTCATACTAGCCGGCGGAGGAGTAGTAATATCAGGTGCAAGCAATGAACTCATGATACTAGCGGAGTCTGTGGGAATCCCTGTGGTGACCACTCTGATGGGTAAGGGATGTTTTCCGGAGAATCATCCTCTTGCGATGGGGATGGGGGGGATGCATGGCAGAAGGGCCGCCAATATGGCGATCACAGAATGTGACGTGCTCCTCTCAGTTGGAGTGCGATTCTCAGACAGGGTGACAGCCAACGTGAAGCATTTTGCGCCAGATGCCAGGATAATCCACATCGATATCGACCCGTCGGAGATAGGAAAGAACGTGGACGTGGACATCCCTATTGTGGGGGACGCCAGGTTGGTTCTGAGGAACCTGAATGCAGTGATCAGGAAACTGAAGGGAAAAAAGAAGACAGGATGGGATAAAAAGATAAAGCAGTACAAGAAGGAATTTGCGCCAGCCTATGATTACGATGATAGTCCAATTAAACCGCAGAGGGTCATGAAGGAGATAAACAGGATTATAGATAACAAAACCATTATAACAACAGAGGTAGGTCAGTGTCAGATGTGGGCAGCCCACTTTCTTAATATGAAGAATCCAAGAACCTTTATTACCTCCGGGGGATTGGGAACCATGGGGGCAGGTTTTCCATTAGCCATAGGTTGTAAGGTTGCAAAACCAGATCATAAGGTTATTGATGTGGGCAGCGACGGCAGCTTTCAGATGACCGGGCAGGATCTGGCAGCCTGTGTGGAGGAGGATATCCCGGTTACAGTGGTTATCTTAAACAACAGATGCTTGGGGATGGTTAAGCAATGGCAGGATCTTTTTTACGGGAAGAGGAGATCCCACACGTCTCTGGGGAATGTCCCTGATTTCGTCAAGTATGCGGAGGCATTCTCTGCTAAGGGAATTCTTGTTGAGAGACCGAGCGAGATAGGAGATGCGTTAAGGCAGGGGATCAAATCTGAGATACCATGCGTCATAGACATTCGCATAGATCCAGATGAGCACGTATTGCCTATGGTCAAAGCAGGCGGTAGGTTGAATAGGATGATAGAGAAAAAATAGGATGAGGAGAAGGTTATCTCTTGGAATCTAAGCCATCTGGAAGATGGGCTGCTGCCTTCTAGTAATAGACTCTAGTTATGTTCACATCATAACCTGTTGCTATGGGCAGGGATTCAAAAAGTAGAACGTAGTTGCCCTCGGTGGGATCGCCTGCAAAGAGATTAGTGGAGCTCATGTGCCCCCTAGTCACGGCATAGATATCCGTATAGCTATCTTCCATCGAAACACGTATTCTCACCAGCTTACCCTGTATTGTGATGTTTTCTATGTTACTTGGCAGATACATGGTTCTTTTGATTTTAGAGGGATGTCCGCTCACGTAGATAAAATCAGATGCCTCCCCTACGCACTGAACAGCTCTATAGGCGGAATTAGTCCCCATCTGAGCTACAGAACTATTCATCATTGAGGTCACTACAAACATTATGGCACCTAGGATTACCAATGAAATACCTAACATGACCATATATTCCAGCGATGCCTGAGCTTTTCTGTCCACTTTTAAGTTGTTGGTTAATCTATTGATTTAATATATACTCGTACTACTATTATTATAATGTCTTTATGATTAATATATTTTCAGGGATCTGGTGGGTAAAATGGAGTATGAAACAATTTCAAGTGAAAGCATTGATTATGGGAGGAATAAATTTCTGGAGATATCAAAGAAGAAGGCTATGCCCGATGAAGCCATATTTCTGAATATATCCAAGGGGTACTATACGCCCGATGGCGAGAAAAGATACCAGAAAGGTGTTGGTTTCCCCAACGACGAGGAATTTGTTGGGGATTTGATTAAGAAGATAAAGAAGGTCTCGGGGGATTGATTCTAACACTTAATCTTAAAAGCTGGAGGAGAAACTCCGCTTATATCTGTGCAACTAACTCAGGCGTTCTAGGGTTACTGCTCGCAGGATATCACTGTTGGATAGCAGACCTATGATCTCATCACCTTCAACCACGGGGAATCTCCTTATGTCCGTTTTAGCCATCAACCTGGCCACGTTTTCCAAGGTCATCTTAGGCGAGATAACCAAAAGCGGGCTGGACATCACCTCCTCCACCATAACCTTGGTGGGGTCCTTGTCAACGGCAATAACCTTGTTGATCAGGTCTTTTCGGGTTATGATGCCATAATCCCCGCCCTCAACTTTCTCAACAATGAGAGACGTTACCCTTCGGTCAGTCATCATTTTCATTGCTTTTGCAGTGCTCTTCTTCCTGCCTATAGTAATTATACCCCTTGTCATAACCTCATCGATATACATTATATCACCTTTAGTATATTATCTACTTGATTATTTTTATTACAAAGTCGCAGAATAGGAAAAATTTGCAATGCAAATTTTTGCTTGCAAAGATTTTTCCTAAAAATCTTTCCAATACTGCGACTTCAAGTCGCAGATGAATTCACCGACTTTGTAAGTTCATACCACACCCTTCAGGGTGTGGTTGTTGATTTCAGCTTTTTTCTTTTTTAGTTGTTTCTTCTTAACCGTCTTCAACCTGAAGAAGTTCTCTCTCTCCATCTCCTCCAGGCGCATTTTAATATATTTCTGGGTATCTCTCAGCCGGGGTATCATCAGATTCTCCAAGGCATTAACCCTTCTCTTCGTTTTTTTGATCTCGTCCCCCAGTCTGGTGATGGTTTCTGTGACCTCCACCAACCTCACTACCCCCGCAAGTATTTTATCAAAACTCTTTGTGGCGTCATCAAGCTTAGAGGAGGTGAATGCCATACTATATTATCTTTGTGATTTTTCTTCCTCAGAGGTTTCATCCGAAATCAGTTTAAGTTGAGGTATCTGTACCCCCATGATATTCCTCATATGAACATCAATACTTTTCATGCTGGGAACGGATTTAGCTATGCCATCCACATTCGATGATCCCATCAGAGCCTCTGCCTTTATTAAATCACTATATCCCACACCCATATCTGCTATCACTTCATTTCTTATGCCCTTGGCATTCTTTATCACATTGAAGAATTCAGTCATCAGGGAATCTCTCTTTTCCTTCAGAAGCCGGTGTCCCTTCTCTGCAAGCTCAATCCTGTCACTGATCTCCAAAAGCTCCATACGGGTGGGATGTACTCCCTCTATTATCTCAGCCATCCTTCATCTATCATTGATCCTTCCTGTGATCAGGATGATATTTTCTTATAAGCTTAGGGTCTATCCTCTTCAGCTCTCTTTCATCTGGGATTGCAAGAAGCTCCCATCCTAGATCCAGGGTTTCCTCAATGTTCCTGTTTTCATCTAAAGCCTGATTTATGAACTCGGATTCAAATCTCTCTGCAAACTCCAGGAATTTCTGATCCCTCTCGGTTAGTGCCTCCTCACCGACCACAGCTACCAGGTCTCTTAAATCCCTACCCTCTGCATAGGCGGAATATAGTTGATTGGAAACATCAGACTGATCCTCCCTCGTTCTGTCAGCACCTATGCCCTGATTCATCAACCTCGATAAACAAGGCAGAACATCAATCGGGGGATAAACCCCCTTCCTGTACAATCGCCGGGTCAAAACTATCTGACCCTCGGTGATGTAGCCTGTCAGATCAGGTATGGGATGGGTAATGTCATCTCCTGGCATGGTTAATATGGGGATCTGGGTAATGCTTCCACTCTTGCCTTTTATTCTACCAGCCCTCTCATAATTCATAGCAAGATCGGTATAGAGATAACCAGGATAGCCTCTTCTTCCAGGAACCTCCTCTCTGGCTGCAGAGATCTCTCTCAGGGCTTCACAGTAATTTGTCATATCCGTCAGAACCACAAGTACATGCATGTCTTTATCAAAGGCGAGATATTCCGCAGTAGTTAAGGCAATTCTTGGAGTGATTATCCTTTCAATGGTGGGGTCATCTGCCAGATTAATGAATGATACAATCCTTTCCAGTGCACCGGTTCTCTTGAAATCGTTTCTGAAGAAAGATGCCTCTCCGGCTGTAATCCCCATGGCAGCAAACACTACCGCAAATTCCTCCCCACTACCCTTCACCGTGGCTTGTCTTGCTATTTGAGCAGCCAGATCATTGTGTGGCATACCTGCTCCGGAAAAAATGGGGAGTTTTTGCCCCCTCACCAGGGTATTCATCCCGTCTATGGCCGAAATTCCTGTTTGGATGAACTCCCGGGGGAATTCCCTTGCTGTGGGGTTCATTGGATCGCCGTTTATATCTCTCCTATCCTCTGGAACTATGTCTCTTTTTCCATCCCTCGGTCTGCCCGCACCATCAAATATTCTCCCCAGCATATTGGTAGATACCGGGATCTTCATGGTTTCCCCTATAAACCTGGCTCTCGTGTTCTTGGTGTCAATACCTGAGGTTCCCTCAAATACCTGCACCACCACTTTATCCATCATAGCATCGAGAACCTGGCCTGTCCTGCTTTCTCCATCACCGGTTATTATTTCAACCACTTCACCGAATCTTACATCGGTGGTTCCTTCAACAATCATTAACGGACCTGCTACCTCAACAATAGTGGTATACTCTTTAATCGCCATTTTCTATTCCTCAATATCTCTCCTTTCCAGTTCCTGCCTTATCTTTTTAGATATTTCCTGGTATTTCTCATCGAATTTATCATTTTCTACGTATTTCATCTTAGCTATGTCGTCCACCACGCTCAGATTAGCTATATCCTCTGGATTTGTTCCTTCCCCTATAGCGATCTCAGATCTCTCATGGAATTGCAGGATCAAATCTAACATTTGATATTGTTTTTTTAGGGGACAGAAGGTATCTGTTTCATGGAATGCATTTTGTTGCAGGAAATCCTCCCTTATCATCCTTGTCACATCCAATATCATCTTCTCCCTGTCTGGAAGGGCATCTGGCCCCACCAGTTGGACGATCTCCTCCAGCTCCGATTCCTTCTGTAGCAGGGTCATAGCTTCTGCTTTTAGATGCATCCATCTTTCATCCACATTCTCCGTGAACCATTTTCTTAGATCCTCGGAGTAAAGCGAGTAGGATGTTAGCCAATTTATTGCGGGGAAGTGTCTCCTGTCAGCCAATTTAGCATCAAGAGCCCAGAATACACGAGTCACCTTTAGAGTGTTTTGGGTAACAGGCTCGGAAAAGTCTCCTCCGGGGGGCGATACCGCCCCTATGATAGACACCGAACCAACCCGGTTATCACTCCCTAAACATACTACTATGCCTGCTCTCTCATAGAATTCGGCAACCCTGGAGGCGAGATATGCAGGGTAGCCCTCCTCCCCGGGCATCTCCTCCAATCTCCCGGAGATCTCTCTCATAGCTTCAGCCCATCTTGATGTGGAGTCAGCCATTACCGCAGTATGATAACCCATATCCCTGTAATACTCAGCCAGGGTGACTCCAGTATATACTGAGGCCTCTCTTGCCGCAACCGGCATATTGCTGGTGTTGGCAATCAGACAGGTTCTCTCCATTAACGGCAGGTTATGTCTGGGGTCCTCTAGATGGGGGAATTCCTCCAGAACCTCAGTCATCTCGTTTCCTCTTTCTCCGCAGCCCACGTAAATGATGACTTCTGCATCCACCCACTTGGCAAGCTGATGTTGGGATACCGTTTTCCCTGTACCGAAACCGCCGGGGATGGACGCAGTCCCACCCTTAGACAATGGAAAGAACATATCGAATATCCTTTGTCCGGATATTAAAGGAACATCACAATCAAGTTTTCTCTTGGATAACCTGGGTCTCCTAACAGGACACCTTTGCAACATAGATACGTTATGTTCTACTCCCCCATCAGCTTTTAGGATACAAACAGTATCCTCAACCCTGAACTCCCCTTCCTCTATATGTTGCACTTCACCCCTCATTCCGTGGGGTATCATTATCCTGTTCTTAATTACCTTAGTCTCCTGAACCTCTCCGATGATGTCCCCTCCTACAACTTTCTTTCCCTCCTTCACAGTGGGAGTAAACATCCATTTCTTTTCTTTATCTATGGATGGAACTGAAATTCCTCTTGTGATATAAGGACCCTTTACTTCCTTTTCAATTAGATCCAGTGGTCTTTGGATCCCATCATAGATGGACTTAAGAACACCAGGTCCCAGCTCCACAGAGAGGGTCTCTCCAGTACCCACTACCGGCGCACCCGGTTTGAGACCGCTGGTTTCCTCATAAACCTGGATGGAGGCCTTATCTCTTTCCAAGCGAATTATCTCGCCAATGAGTTTTTCATCCCCCACCTGCACTACCTCATACATCTTATTGCCCCGCATCCCGTCTGCCTCAACTAAGGGTCCCGCAATTCTCACTATCTTAGACATTTTAATCCTTCAATTCAAATCCCACCACATCTTTAATTACCTTATTTATACTTTCCTCGCCACCCCCACCCATGTCCGGCATCTCCACTATCGCCTTCCCCTTCTTTTTCAATCTCTCAATGGTTTTCCCTGCATGCTGGTAGAGTTGATGTGTAACAATTATCATTTCCTCCTTTTCAGCAACCTCCTTTAGCACTGCATTTATGGTGTCTTCATCAGCTACCTTTATCGTCTTTAAACCAGCTAACTCCAATCCAGTTGCCGTTAATCTGTCTGTGACAAAATACATCTTTTTCTTATTCACTGCTCCTGAAACAGGATCTTTGCAACCTTAGGTTTCAAATCAGGCTTCAGACCCTCAATAATATTTGTTAGGGTGTTATCTATACGTATCCCGCCATCCCCACTCTCTATTATCACGCCGAAATCCCCTATTTCCCTGATCTCAGCCTTAACCAGGTTTGAATATTTTTCATCCACATAAACGATTGGGTCACGGACATATTTTTTACCTGAACTGGCAAGATCAAGTAGTATCTCCGTTTTTTTGCTATCGTCCAGGTTTAGAATTTTATTCGTGGCTTCCTTGAAAGCCCTATCCACTATATCGGCCCTCTTTGCATCGATCTGATTCTTTTTTATCATGCGGGCATCAGATATAACCTGCATATATTTAAGCTGAGCCCCTTTTTTTCCTTCATCTGTTATATCCTGGTAGGCCTCCTTAGCTTCTGTCTCTATCTCTTCTTCGATCAGTTTATTTTCTTTAGCGGATTTTTCTTCAATCTCTGTTATCCTGAGCCCGCCATTTTCTCTGATTTTTTTCTCTAGCATATCCAAACTCATCTTTATTCTCTCCTCTTCTTATGGAACTCAGCTATGATCATATCAACGGCGGATTCAAAATTTTTATCAGTAATTTCCTCAATTTTCTTCATCTCCTCTTCCATAGTTTTGGCTATAGATTCTGCCTCTTTCTCGGCTTCTTTCTCCTTGCTCCCGAGCTCTTGTTGCACCTCTCGTCCGCCTCGTTCCTCCTCTTTTTTGATTACTTGATTCCTCTGGGATTTTGCATCATATACCCTCTGCTCTGCTGCTTTCCTTGCGTTCTCGATTTCCTTTCTTACTTCCGCCTCCACCCGTCTTATCTCTTTTATCTCATCCATCATACCATGTTTGTTGAAATATCATTATTGATAATGATTAAAATTATTAATCATGATGGTATAAATACCCTTCACAACTGGCAAAGATGTACGATATCTATTCTTTTAACATTTCCTCAATAATTTTGGCATATGCTGGCCTTGTTATACCAACACCTATCAAGATTCCAGAGACGGTGGTAAACGCGAACCCCTGGAGTGCCTGGATAGTAAAAACCGGAAGCATTACCGCAATAGTGGTTGCAGCCGCCGTGAAGATGATAAAAAATGCCCGCCTTATTCTCTCCATCATACTTACAATCTTCTTCTTAGTTCCCCTCCTTATTGTCTCGTCTGTGATAACTATCTGGTCATCAACCCCGGTTCCAACTGCAGCGATTATCCCCGCCATAGCCACCAAGTCTATCTGCCAGTTGATAAGAGAGGCGAAACCCAAGATTATTATGATCTCGGAGAACCCCGTTACTAGGGTGGGGACTACAATAAACGGCCTCCTGTATCTGATATATATCATTAAGGTAACCACAAGTATGGATATTAATCCAATAATGAAGGAATTTCTGAGAAAATCCGCGGCCAGGGATCCCTCAAGTGTGGACTCCGACTCAATGCTTGCCTTTGCGGGGAGGTTTCCGAAACTCAGCCATATCTTATTCTGCTCCACCAACCTTTTGGCCTCCCCCAGAGTATCTGCAGAGCCCGTTATTCTGGCCCCGTATACGGGCTTCCCCCCGGTATTGAAATTCAGTCTAGGGGACGTCTTTAAACCAGTCAGTTCCTGGATCCATCCCTGGTAGGTTAGATTACCCTTCACCCTCCTTTCCGTTTCTATTCCAAGATCCTCTACCCTAGCCCTTAACCCCTCCGAGATCTGATCCTCATCACCCGCAAGTATCATATTTGTATAGCCCTTAACTAGGTATCCCTCAATCTCGGAAATGATTTCGTTGGTGTTGTTTCGAAGAATAATTACAGGGATAATGGATCTGTTTTCTATGATCTCTATCCCGGCATCCCCATAGAATATGTCACCCCTCCCAGAAGATGTAGATGTTTTATTACTAAGTATACTGTATGTTATTTTGTCCATTAGTATTGTTGTGTTGAGGGGTCTGTCGATGAATAAATCCACAGGTCTGTTTCTGGGATCGTCTTCACCGTAGAATTTATCTTCTGCCGCCTTTCCAAACCTGGCGGCTCCTTCAGGATTGAACTGTACTCCCACAACCCATTCGTAGATATCGCCTCTCGGGAATAAACCAGAGGCACTTGGACTGGGATCTATTGATATCTCATCCCCCTTCACTACCAACTCACCATCGATCCTCTGCTCAAATCTCGCCGGCTGTTTTAATATGTTCTTGATTTCCTCTATCTCCTGTGGAGATGCATTAACAACATTTATTATGATATAGCTGTCGCCCCAAGGCCTCACAGAGATATCCTTCAAGCCTTTGGCATTTATCCTGCTCAACAGAATTCCCTTCTCTGTCGCCATTTCATCTGTAAGAGGTTTATCCAAGCCCAGGATTAACTGAACCCCTCCAGCAAAATCTATACCGAAATCAAGACCATTTCCGAAAGCTATCCCTTTTTCAGTGTTCATCGGGATAACATTACATACCAGCAGCAGGGAGATAACTACTGATGAAATTAAGAGGATTATTCTTAAACTCCTGGATAGCTTTCTCAGTTTTTCTACTTCCATTTTTTCTTTCTGGATTTCCAGAATTGAAATTTACCTCCTTTCTCCTCCATGTACCACTTAAGTATGCCGGCGTTCATAAACCACGTGGAGATTAAATCACCCACCAAGCCGATGAGGAGAACGGCTGCTATGTCGGGGATGACCTCTATTTTGAGGAGGGTATTGGATAATATAAGGATAACAATCATGACGGCCATAGTTGTTCCGGTCATAGTCAAACCAGTTTTCATGGCGTTATCAATTCTTTCATCTACGGCCCCCCTCTTGGATCTCATAACCCGGGTTGTCAGCAAAATATCTGAGTCTACGGAATAACCCATCAGCATCAGAACAGCCACCAGGGAGGGGGGCTCAAGGAGTATGTTAAAGAGGCTCATCCCCCCTAAAGCAAAAATACCATCGAAGGCAGCGGCTAGAATTACCGCAAGAGAGGGGATGGGATCCCTGAACGCAAGGAATATAACGGTTATCATCAAAAGACAGGAATATATTAATGCCTGAAGCCCCTGATCCATGAAATCCTTCCCTAGGGTGGGATCTACTCGGTTCATATTCATATTCTTCTTCTCTATCTCAATGCTTATGTCCCCTTCAAGGTAGAATTCCAGGGCTCTTTCCAGCCGCTCGGCATTTATGTCGAAGGCGATGATCCTTAGTATGGAATCTTCTTCGTTGAATTCAACATCTACTTTCTGACTTAGTCTACTCTCCAGTTTCTTATCCAGGTCTCTGGGAGGGCTTCCTTCTGTCTTTACGGTTACAGTATCTTTTTGACTTAATTCACCAAGATAATTCTCCAGTATTCCTTTGATTTTCCCTATTCTTGTTTCATTCTCCACGAATGTTGTGGTGCTGATTGTTATAATATTATTGCCGCTGCCTATCTCTTTCCCTTGAATAATCTCCAGATTCTGGAACCCTTCAGCTATGAGTTCCTCTCTTATTGCATCTATTTTATCAGAACTAACAGCTTCCTCAGAGGTTATCCTAATCAATGTCCCCCCGTTAAAATCCAGACCCAGGGGGATTCCCTTCACGTAAATCAGGAGGAGTAGAAAAACAGAAAGAACCACAGGTACAAAAATCAGGGTCTTGTAGGGGAATCTCTTAACTAATCTAGTGTATAAGTCGTCGAACATGTATACTATTATATACCCAGAGACTAAAAAATAATGTGTGTTATTCCTGCGATATTCTCTCTTACTTTCTTATTTACCTTCTCATACAGGCTGCTGCCGTGGGAGTCTATCCCCACAATCAGGGGTCCGAGTCTGTTTACTTCAAGAACCCATACCGCCTCAGGAACCCCCAGATCAAGCCAATATACCTTCTTCACCTCCTTGATAGAGTTGGCGGCTATGGCAGCACAGCCCCCTGTCATAGCAAGATAAACAGCTTTGTTTTCCATGGCATCTACAACCTCCCTGCCCATGCCAGCCTTACCTATAACGGCTCTGACACCGAATCTCTTTATGAATTCAGCCTCAACAGGATTCATCCTTGAGCTCGTAGTCGGGCCTATGGCAACTATCCTCCACCTGCCATCTTCTTTTTTCACCACAGGCCCCGCATGAAATATCACTCCATCCCTTATATCAACAGGGAATTCTCCATCTTTCAGGGCCTTTTCATGAGCCCTGTCTCTCCCTGTGGCGATAGTGCCGGAGAGATACACCACATCTCCAACCTTAAGTTTAGCAATATCACTCTCAGACAGCGGCGTCTTTAGTGAAATCATTTTTCATATCCCTCAACCGTAGGTTTCGTCTTGAATCAGTGTTTTTTCTTGGGTTTATGAAACCCGCTGATAACACTGATCTTTTCTAATTAGATAATAAGTAACAAGGAGATAAATAGATCCCTCCAAATCCGGTCCATGGATTTTATTATATATAACAGCTGGGTTCCCCTCAGCCGACACCCTCACAGACTTGAGTTTTTGGTGATAACTGCTAGGCAATCATCCCTAACTGATTGATATCCTATTTCTTCGCATGTTGCGGGATTTTTTGTTTTTTTCGCAAGAGCCAACAAACAATCCGATTTCGTGAAATGAGGGCCTGTTGATGGCCCTATAGAGCCGTAGTAATCCCAGGGTTTAGAATCCAGGAGTTTATCACAGATTGCGGGATCCTCTTTCTTCATTGCCAGCTTGTAGTAGCATTCTTGTCCAAAATAGCTGTTGCCGTATGCACCCCAGCAATCGAGTTGTTCGCTGAGGGCGTAGGGTATTACTATGTAACTGAATCCGGTTAGAAACCAGCTGATCATTGCTACAGTAGATAGGAGGATGATTGTTATAGCGGTGGTGATTATCACGCATTTCATATTTTCACTTAATAGATACATGCACCAGGACCAGCCCCCCCAGAAGTAACATAGTGATAGCACGTATCTTTTTCATTCTGGTCCTGTATTTTATCGCAAATCGAGGTATCTTTTTTTGCTCTTGCAACTGATCCATAACACATATATCTACAATTCTGGTCCTGTATTTTATCGCAAATAGAAAGATTCTTGTTGTAATCGGTAGATGCGCAGTAGCACTTATCTCTGTAATGCTGATCCGGTATGTTATCACATGGTGTATAATCACCTCTGGATCTAGCAACATTTTCATAGCATTCGTATTTGTACAGCTCTCTTTGTATTCTATCACATAATGAGGAATTTCTGTTTACTATGGCAACTCCATAATAGCACTCATCTTTGTAGCTCTGGCTTTGTATTTTATCACAAATTGAAGGATTCCATTTGACTTTTGCAATATTTCTATAACAAGCATCTCTTCGATTTTCACTATCTGCTCCTGTTATAGACTCACAAACGCCCAGATTTTGCTTTTGATAATAATAAGATAAAATGTCATAGCACGATCTAAGACTATTAGGATCTGTACCCATTTTTTCACATATGCGAGGGTCTTTAGTTACTGCTACAACTTCAAGATAACAAGTGTTTCTCATCCGACCGCTTATACCTTCACAGAGACTGGAATTTTGGGTGACAACTGCTAGGCAGTGGTCTCTAACTAATTGATATTTTATTTTTTTGCATATCGAAGGATCTTTTGTTTTTTTCGCTAGATCCCTTAAACAGCTTGATTTCCTTAGATAAGGAGCTGTTGATGCCCAGTTAGAGCTGTAACCTTGTGGTTCAGAATCCGGGAATTTGTCGCATATTGTGGGGTCCTCTTTTTCCATTGCCAGGTTGTAGTAGCATTGTTGGCCGAAGTAGCCTTGTGCTCCCCAGCAGTCAAGTTGTTCGCTGAGGGCGTAGGGTATTACTATGTAACTGCCACCGGTTAGAAACCAGCTGATCATTGCTACAGTAGATAGGAGGATTATTGTTATAGCGGTGGTGATTATCAGGCATTTCCAGTGGTGTTTGTCTTTTTTTCTTTCCTTGAGGTATTTTATGGCGCAGTATAGGTATAATATTGCTGCAATGAACAGAGCGGAGTAGTATAAGAGTTGACCTATCAGCGGGCCCATTATGTTTACTGAAGCAAACACCACCTCACCAAGTAGCAGGAAGATTACGAAAACCGCAAGAAGAACCGAATGTTTTCTCATGCTATGATATTAGACAGCACGAAATAAAAACATATCTCAATTAATCTGGAATTAAAAGAGGTCGGGTGCTATCCTATCTTTTCTTTTTAGGTTTGGGTCTTATCCCGTATTTCTTATCTATGATTGTATCAAATGCCTTAGCAAATTCTTTTGGAAAGGTCTTAAATCCTGAGCTAACAGCCCCGGTTAATGCTCCGTATTTTATGTTCAACATGGCGAAATCTGTATCAATTATATCGTAGCTGAGATTGGATGTGCTATACTTCAAATCAACCAATGCCTCTATTCCCTCATCTAGTCTATCGCTCTCCTCGCCCTTAGCCCTGATCATCAGAAAATTGTTGCCGTACTCTGCTTTCCTGATTTCTTCCTCATACTCGTCTATGTTTTTCACGGGAACTATATTCCTGACAAGATAGGGGGTTGTCTTAGATTCGTAAAATTTCAGCTCTCGGAGGATAGATTTCTTCCTCTCCAACAACATAAGAATCTCTCTCGAAGCATCTTTATAACCTTTTGATATGAGCCTATCGTCTAATTTTTCATTCAGTTCAGAAAGCCTCTTCTCTAATTTATTTTTTTCTCTAATAACTTTAGCCTGATCAGATTTCAGTCTCTCCACATCACCCAAGAACCCATCTATTTTTCTTTCATCCCCTTCGCACACAACGAGAACATCCTCATCATAGTTTTGCAGATTTTCAGTAAAACCTATTAGTCCATGTGCTTTGGCTATATCCTTTATTCTAGCCCTAAAACCAGCACGCTGGACTTTACCTTTTATCAGAAACACCCTCATAGAATTAACCATCCTCTAGTTAATACATTAGATAATCCCTCATATAAATACGTCTTAACTTTGGATATCAGAGATGATATCAAGTGAAAGAGAAAAATTAACCGTTGGCAACAACAAACACTTCCCTATAGGTGTTGCAAACAACAAACAGTTGCCCATAACTGTTCCAAACAGTAAACGGATTATTAATTCAAATAGCCTCTCCTCTCAGATCATAGTATGTGCAGTCGGTGACTCTGACATTCACTACTTTTCCCAGAAGATTCTTACTGGATTGGACTACGATTGGCTTGTAGGCGAAATTCCTTGCGATAAATGAGCCCTCCCTGCCCTTTTTAGATACTAATACCTCGCCCTCCCACCCCAACCACCTTTTGTTGTTTTCGAATCCGATCTCCTGGAAAAGCCTGTTCATCAACCTTGATCGGTCCTTGGATATTCTGGTCGGTAATTGTTTCATAGTGGACGCCTGTGTCTTGGGTCTTACCCAGAATCTTGTGATGTTCAAGACATCCGGCCGGATGAGTCTTATCAAGTCGAGGGTGTTGTGGAAGGCTTCCTCGCTCTCGGTGGGAAAACCCACTATGACGTCTGTGGAAATAGTTATGTCAGGGAAACGCTTTCTGAACTCAGATACCAGCCTGATGAACTCCTCCGCATCATACTTCCGGTTCATATCCCCCAGGACCCCCCCATCCCCTGACTGAACAGGAATATGCAGGAACTTATAAATTTTCTTGTTTCCAAAAGAATCTATAAGGGAATCTAGCATCCCTAAGGCATGGTTTGGGCCCATCATCCCCACCCTCACCCTGAATACTCCCTCAACAGCAACTATCTCATCCAGGAGAGCAGGCAGATTCCTGCTCCCGGGATCATCGAGGTCTTTTCCGTAGGCTCCGGTATCCTGGGCGGTGATCCAGATCTCCCCTATTCCCTCAGAAACAGCCTTCCTTATCCTCTCCAGGATCAGTTCCGGGGGGCAGGATACAAGACATCCCCGTGCCCGCCTGGTAATGCAATAGCTGCAGCAGCCCACACAGCCTTGGGCGATGGGAACAATCTCTATGTAGGGATTCCCTCGTATATGAGGCATCCTCAGTCTGCAGCTGCCTTCCCTGATCTTAACAAAAACCTCCCCCTCCAGGCTTCTTTTTGCGGCTTCCACGATATCGGATACGTTCAATCCGATGAAGGAAAAAGTTGGGAATTCATCTGCTATCTCTTCACTGGCTGCAGGCAGGCAACCTGCAACTATAACGGTCCTGGTGGAATCCTGCAGTTCCCTTAATCTCTTGCGTATCTTCCTCTCTGTGGGGGTTTTGACGGTGCATGTGTTGATCACCAGGATCTGTGCTCCTGCGCGGATATCAAACCCTGCCCCAGAAAGTAGGCCCGCCATTGTCTCACTATCCGCCTGATTCATAGCACATCCGTAGGTCTCTATCTCCACCGCAGGCATTTTTATCTATAGGGAGGTTAGCATGGTGTCTGTGATTATCTTATTAAAGACACCTGCGCAGTCCTCCTTGTTTATAGCTGACATCTCCAAAAAACGGATATCGGCCATATCCCCTCTGAGCTCTTCCAGCTCTCCCCCCACAAGCAGATCGATTTTATTAACAGCTACAATAAATTCCGTCTCAAATTTACCTCTCATCTCCTCAAGGAGATTTAATTGCTTTCTGATATCGGTTGTGGGATCAATGATGAATAATATCACATCTGCCAGCTCGTCCATGGCAACAATCGCCTGCAACTCAATCCTGTTCCTCTCATCCATCTCCCTGTCCAGCAAACCCGGAGAGTCTATGATCTGATATCTCTGATGCCTGAATGTCTTATGACCGATCATTATATCTGTTGTGGTGAAGGGGTATGATGCTATCTTAACACCTGAGCCGGTTAGGTTCCCCATGAAAGTGGATTTTCCAACATTCGGGTAGCCGGCGATCACTATAGTGGGGGTGTCCTCTATGGAGGGAAATGTTTTTAGTGTTAGTTTGATATCTATCAGCTCATCCAGGTCGGAAGAAATTTTCTTTATCAGAGAGGAGACCCTGCCCATAAATTCCTTGGAGATTGAGGGGTCCTTGGATTTTCTGATTTTTCTTGTATGCTGCCTCTTCAAATCCCTCACTATGGTCTTACACCACTGCAACGCTCCGAGGGACTTCTTGTATCTATCCCTTGTTATCTTAATGTCCAATAATCTCCGGTAGAATGAGGGCAGCTGCTCATAGCTGGGGAATTTCTCGATGATATTCCCAAGATCTGATTCAATTACATTCCCTATTGTTTCAACCCTCTTCTCCTCTGATCTCTTCAGTCTCAGATCCCTTGATTTTCTTGTTGATCTCACAGCCTTAGCTGCCTTCGAGCCCCTCCTGAATGCCTTATCTGTGAGCTCATCTGCCGTGGGTACGTGGGGAGGTTTGAACATGTTATATTATTAGTACCTCATGATTTAATTTCACGCTCTTATATTAATTATGAAATGTCGTCCGCCATTTGTTGTTTATCCGATTGTCATCTAGGCTACAGACATAGGTTTAAGGTGCAGAGGCAGAGAGATTATGCCTGTGCCTTCAATGACGCAATACAGAAGATTAAGGCAATGGAGCCTGAACTGCTTATTTTGGGTGGGGACATCTTCCATCATACCAGACCAGATCCACGGAGTATGCAGATTGTCTTGAGGAAACTGATGGAGTTGGCGGATAAAATCAGTATTGTTGCATGCATCGGGAACCATGAGATCGAGGGACATTTAGGCACTACATATACTCCAATATTCTCCGACCTGCACAAAAACATCCATGTATTAACCACAGACAACCCCTCCCTCAAACTCGATATCGATGGAAGAAAGATAGGGGTACATGGCTTCCAGTATCTGAGAGGCAGGGAGAACGCAGAAAAAACCTTGACAGAAATTTCTGAAGGTGCATGGGGCAGTGACCTTGAGATCCTATGCCTGCATCAGGGCCTGGAGAAATACGTGGACCCATATGAAATCTCCCTGAGGAAACTTAGGGAGGTGGCAGACAAATACGATCTAATCCTTCTGGGACACATACATAAACACCAGAAAATCACAGAGATTTTTGATCTCACCCCCACATATTACATCGGAAGCACAGAAAGAATAAGCTTCGGTGAGTGGCAGAACATAAACGGATTTCTGGCATTCAGGGACTTTGATTTCAGAAACCCGGATTATGTGGAGGTTAAATCAGCGAAGATGAAGCAAATTAAGGAAACCATCGGGGAGAGAACCCCACGTGAAATAAATTCCTACATCAGCGATTTAATAATGGAAAACATGGATGTTGAATGCCTGCAGATTTCAGTGGATACCAAGTTAAAGGGCAGTTATTTCGATTTGAGGCATGACTGGGATGAACAATTTTCTGAGTTCACAATACTGGATGTTAACATCTCACCGATCACCTCAGAAGAGCCTATGGAATTGAAGAAATTAAGGTTTGATGAAGCACTTAATGAATATCTTGAAAAACGAGGGATGATAGACAGAAAGGACCTGAAGGATGTTTGTCTGAGACTCCACGGGGACTATTCCGGATAGATTTATAGACGAGAGTTTAATAATATACCTCAAGACAAAAAAAATTGCTTCGCAATTTTTAACTTGTATACTTTCGTATACAACAAGAAAAAATGATCAACGTTGAACCGGGCTTTGACCGGCTGCTGGGGGGCGGGCTGCTCCCGAGAAATATCACCCACATATACGGGGAGCCGGCATCAGGTAAGACAAACATTGCCCTGATGGCAACAGCAAATGCATCGAAGGAAGGTAAGGTCATCTATGTGGACCCGGAGGGGGGTTTCTCTGTTGAGAGACTGAAGCAGATATCCAAAGAAAGAATTAATGAGGTACTGGGTAATGTGATGTTGATTGAACCCACAGAATACGATGAACAGAAGGTTGCTATAAAAAAACTGGGGGATGTTGTTTCCAAGACAGAGGCTAGCTTAATAGTTGTGGATTCGATCGCTGTTCTCTACAGACTGGAGGGGAACAGGGATAGCCGGGAGTTAGGGAAGCAACTATCTCAACTACTGAGGACAGCCAGACGGTGTGACGTGCCTGTCCTGATAACCAACCAGGTTTATACGGATATTAACACAGGGGTTAATGTAGCTGTGGGAGGCGATGTCACAAGGTACTGGTCAAAAATCATGATCGAATTGAGGAGAGAGGGAACGTACAGGATAGCCACCCTGAAGAAGCATAAATTCCTGCCGGAGGGGATAACAATGAGATTTAAGATAGTGAATGAGGGCATGGAGGAGGTAGCATCGAGCCTTCCTCAACCCGCTGAATATGAGAGGAGAGAAGAATGGAGGTAAAAAAGCCTGAGATAGTTGAGAAGCCATGGGGGAGAGAGATCTGGATAGCGGTTGAAGATGAATATGCTGGGAAAATCCTGGAGATAAAGAAGGGAACACAAACCAGTGTCCACTATCACAGGGAAAAAAAGGAGACTATGTATGTTCTTAAGGGGATTCTCAGGATGATCGGCCCAGAGGAGTCATTCACCCTGAATGTGGGGGAATCCATCACCGTGCATCCAGGAGAAAGACATCGCCTGCTGGCAATTGAGGATCTGAAGATTCTGGAGGTCAGCACAACTGAACTGGATGATGTGGTAAGAGTGGAGGACGATTACGGTAGATGATAGTTTCCTATAGGAAATTCACTTCGTAAATTCCTTGGTTATTATGAAGTATTGCTATACATTATAATTCAATAAAAAATGTTAACTATTATTGTTGGAGGTCACTTCGGTGATGAGGGAAAAGGTAAGGTAGTCTCATATCTCGCCTTAAAGGATAACCCGGATCTGGTGGCAAGAGCAGGGGTAGGGCCAAACGCAGGCCATACAGTATACAAAGATGGGGTGGAGTATGGTCTGAGAATGATCCCCTGCGGTTTCGTAAATGATAGTGCAAGATTGCTGGTGGGGGCGGGCGTTCTGGTGGATGCACAGAGATTCTTGGATGAGATTAAACTAACCAACACGGAAGATAGAATAAGACTCGATAACAGGTGCGCAATCATTGAAGACAAACATAAGAAGGAAGACGTTAAGGATGAATACCTGTCAAAGAATATTGGATCCACAGGCAGCGGGTGTGGTCCAGCAAATGCGGAGCGGGCACACAGAACCATAAAACTGGCAGGGGATGTCCCCCAGTTAAGGGATTATCTGACAGATGTCCCCCTTGAGATCAACAATGCCCTGGGGCAAAGCAGAGATATCCTCGTTGAGGCAAGCCAGGGTTTTGGTTTATCTCTTTTTTATGGAACATACCCGTTTGTTACATCAAAGGACACCTCAGCCAGTATGGCCGCCGTGGATGTTGGAGTCGGCCCCACAAAAGTTGATGAGGTCATTGTAATATACAAAGCATATACTACGAGAGTGGGGGAGGGCCCAATGGAGTCTATGATCACCGAAAAAAATATCCATAAATTTCCATTATGGCAGGAGATCCTGGATGAAGCAAAAAACAAGGGTGCTGAAGGAGACACAGTAAATGATATCCTTACCAACTACTTTGGGGAGAGGGGCACAGTAACCCAAAGACAGAGGAGGATAGGCATATTTGATGTGAAATTAGCCAGGTATTCCGCTATGGTTAATGGAGCAACCCAGATAGGTATAAGCTGCCTGGACAGGCTTTTCCTGGAATGCTATCAGGTCAGGGAATATGATAAATTATCCGACAGGGCTAAAGAGTATGTGAGAAATATCGAGGAAGAAATCGGAGTCAAAGCCACCCTGCTTTCCACAGGTCCCGAGCCCTACGACATAGTGGATCTGAGGCAGAATTAATGTATCCCCCCCATGTATTCTGCAACCAAATCTCTCAGCGTTCCATCATCTATCCTGAGATTAAACTCGGTCTTCAACCTCTTCTTCGCCTTTCGGGGGGTTACTTCCTCTCCCTTCCCAAACACCTTACCCAACAGATTACAGAGATCCTCAGTAACATTCCACGGAAATATTATCCACACCCACTCCTGGACACCCTCTGCATAATAATCTGGGGTAAACCTAGACATGCTTTTGTGGATGAGGGTGGCCGTCCTCACCTCCCGGGGATTCAGGGTTTTTACGTGCCTTAATGAAAGCTTGAGGCTTTCTCCTGTGTCCGTTAAATCATCCACGAGGAGGACTTTCTTACCCTCCAAATCTACTTTCAGAGGAAATTTCAGTCTCGCCCTCTTATCTGCAGTGGCTGTGATCCCCCAGTGTTCAACCTTCAATGAAAGCAAATCCCTGATTCCAAGTAAATCAGATAGATTCACAGCAGGAATCCAACCCCCCCGCGTAATCCCGATAATGAAATCCGGCCTGTAGGAGGATTCCCTTATCTTGCCTGCAACCACCTTCGAGAGATCCCACATATCCCCCCACGTTCTGAGATCACAACCAAATTTTCCTTCACCCCGACCATTAGCCATATTTACTCTACATGAATCCTCCTCTTTCTGTATTTCCTGGGTAGAGTCACCTCCAGAACTCCTTTATCGAATCTTGTTTTTGCCTTCCCGGGGTCTACGACCGTGGGAAGACTTATTATTTTCCTGAAGGATTTGAATGATATGCTCCTCTGAACGGCCCCCCATCTCTCAAACCTGCACTCTTCCTTCATCTTAGCCTCTACCTCTATCGATTTTTCCGTGGCAAATACCTCCATATCCTCCCTCCTAACCCCTGGAAGATCAACGGTGACGATCACCTTATCGCCTTCCTCTCTGACATGGATCAGTGGCTCAAGATACCCACCCATATCCCAGCCAAATTTTCCCATCTCGTCAGATATATCCAGCAATTTCTTAACCATTTTATTTATTATCCTTATCTTATTTCATCTATACATCATGGGAATCTCCTGTTCCTGTGTCTTTTGCATTTCTTTAAGCATATCCTCGGTTCTTTTCATAAGATCCCTGGATCTGATTTTAATCTCCTCACCCGTCTCGATAAGTTTCTTGACGGGGATCTTCAGGTTCAGGATCCCGTTGATTTTTTCAATTATCGAGGCCGCAGATTCCGGATCAGGATAGTTTATGTGGGACTCCGCCATGAGATACATGGAATGTAGATTATTCCTCATACAATCCCTCAGGATCACACCATGTGGTCCTACTGTCAGCCCTTCAAGAAAGAGGTTTACATCATTCTCCTTCAGTATGTCATCCACCTCATCATCACTGCTTACACCATAAACCTTGGGCTTATCGATATCAAGCCTCATGGGGTGGGCTATCCCTCCCAGAGAGATAACCATGGATGTATTCCGTTGACTAAACCACTCCACCAGGGATCTTGATAGTCCATTTATTAAATGAGGGGTTAGGGGTATCTCCGAGATCACCACCATAATGTCTTTGTTGCCGTAAATCCTCAGGGGATATCTTGCCCTGCCCTCATGGACGACCACCACAGGGGGAAACTCCTCCGACTCGAGGTGGGCGATTTCCTTTAACTTCAGCTTGTCTATAATATGGAAGGCAGCAATAGTCCCCACCAAACCCACATCAGGAAAACCAACGAGGGCTGCTGGATTCCTAAATTTTACCTCCTCCGACTCAACTATTCTTACCTCATCACCCATTTTATCCCATTTACCAATTATCTATTATGAGTCTACTCCATTAATTACCTCCTATTTCTCCCATCCTCGCAGTTTCGCGAGCGCAAAACTCCTCCGGAGTTTTGGCTCCCTTGAATCGGAGATTCAAGTGGAGGGGAAATGTGCGTTTCGCCCGTAGGGGCTCAAGCGCACTTAACGAGTTAATTTCACTTTAATCTAACAATTCAGTGGGGCTAAGCGAAGCGCATGTGGCAGACTTTCGGTCTGACACGTGTCTGAGCGACAAAGTCGCTCAGCCACATGCCCCACCTTTCGCCAGCCTTTGAAAAAGGCTGCTCGGAGATTCAAGTGGAGGGGAAATGTGCGTTTCGCCCGCAGGGGCTCAAGCGCACTTACCGCTTCTTCTCCCATCTCTTTATATCCAGTACCTTAGACAGGGTGCTTCCGCTTTTTATCTCCTGCCTGATTCTGTTCTCCCTTTCAAAGACATCCATGGCTCTGTTGGCGATCTCTATCGCTTTTTCCTTAGGCACTACCACTACGCCATCCGAATCCCCCACAACATAATCCCCTGGCTTAACAGATACGCCACCGCATTTCACCGGCTTGTTTATCTCACCGAAACCTTTAGGCTCTCCGGCTGCGGGCCGTATATTCCTTGCGAATACAGGAAAATCCAGTTCCCTGATATCCTCTAAATCACGGATTGCACCATCTACAACCACTCCTGAAATACCCTTCATCTTACAGCTGTTAGATGCCAACTCACCCCACACAGCCCTTCCCGTTCCACAGGCATCTATTACGATCACTTCACCCCTTTTTGCGACATCTATCGCTTCTATGGGCTTTGCCCAGTCCCCGGGATAGGTCCTTACAGTAACTGCCTTTCCCATCATCCCCCCTCCTTTAGTTACGCCTGCAACTGCCTTAATCCCCCCCATATCCCCTGATCTGTGCATGGCATCTGATATATTTGCGGTGGAAACCTTCATAAATACATCCAATGGGTCGGAATACTTCTTATAGAGGCTTGTTTTTAACTTCCTCCCTGTCTCCATGGATTTCTTTATCAGGCGGGTGGCTTTTTTTGCATCACCGGCCTTCGTAATTGCACCACCAACGATGATTATGGACGCCCCAGCCTCCATTGCCTCAGGTGCTGTTTCAGAGTTGATGCCTCCGGCAATTGCCAGTGGGATCCTCACCCTACCAGAAACCTTCTTTAACTCATCTATTGCATTGACATTCCTCATCTGCTGATCAACGCTAACGTGGATACAGATATAGTCTACACCAATCTTCGCAAACTCCTGTGCCCGCATAACCATATCAGGCACATTCATGAGATCAGCCATGATTTCACAGCCGTAGTTCCCGCAAGCATCCACAGCCTCCCTTATAGTGGAATCATCAGTAACCCCAAGGATTGTAACAACATCGGCACCGGCCTTTGCGGCAGCTTCCACCTCCATCCTCCCGGTGTCCATGATCTTCATATCCGCAACAATCTTTTTGTCAGGGAAAAGCTCTCTGATCTTCCTTACAGAATCAAGGCCCTCCGACTTTATGAGGGGGGTGCCTATTTCAAGCCAGTCCGCCCCTCCCTCCACAGATTCCCTGGCACACCTAATCGCTCTCTTCAGATTCAGGAAATCCAGCGCCACCTGCAACACAGGCTCCATGTATATATACTGGAATCCAGAGTAAAATAGCGTAGTGGAGATAGTATTAACAAGGAACGAGGCATATCTGGTGACTTTTTAATATTTAATCTATTATGTATATTGTTCACAATATTCTCATAAATATAAAATGGAATACGCAGTTGAATGGAAGAGGCTCAACAGCCTGGTCGACAGAGTAAAGAAGGAAAAGTGTTACATAGAGAGAGAGAAGAAGCGAGTGAGTAGGCTGGGTTTTATAATTCTGCAGAAGAGTCAGGAACTGAAGGAATGGGAGAGAGAACTTGAAGGAGAAAAGAGATCACTTGAGGAGTCGAGAGAGCAGGTCATGGAGGTAGATGAAAGAAGACGATACCTGGAAAAAGAAGGGAAGGAAGTCGAAAACAGAATCGCAGAACTGGAGGCACTTAAGGCAGAGGGAGGAATCGGAGGGGAAAGAAAGAAGCTGGATGAGCAGTGGAAAACACTAAATGAAGAAAGAGAAGCCTTAAGTGAGGAATACGACGAAGTAAAACGAAATATCAGCTTGTTGAAATCCCTCCAAAAGGAGAGGAAGGAAAAGATCGGTGAAATCAAAAAGGAAAAGAAAAAGATAATAAATCTTAAAAAGAAACTCGACAAGGAATTAGTAAATATCAGGAAAATTAGGGAGGATATAGGTAAGAGTGAGGGAAGAGAAAAAGAGCTGGGGATTGAGCGCAGTAGATTAGCAGAGGAAAAGCTGAAACTGGAGGAAGATAAAGAAGGGATGCTGAAGGAGATAGAAACCCTGAAGGAGAAGGTGCGGGATAGAACAAAATCGAGTTCAGAGGAGAGGAAAATAAAGGAGGTTAAGAGGAGATACACGAAGAATCAGAGAGGGATTGAACGGAGAAAGACGGAGATCATGAAGAACCTGGAGAATACCAGAAGAGAAAGAGAGGGCATGGAAACAGAGATATGTCGCTTGGGAAAAGAAAGAGCGGCTATAAGAAGAGACATCACGATGGTGAGGGGTGAAAGGAGGAAGGTAGGTAGGCTCACATCAAGAAA
>CBFCYF010000011.1:0-29346 GCA_965602195.1 uncultured archaeon
TAAAATCTTTTAGATTTCCCAGTTAACCAAGAAATTTACTTCGTAAATTTCTTGAAGGAGTTTATTATATTGTTTTTTGTCTTATCGAATGCTGATAGGATTTTTTTATCTTTTTTGTATTCTGATATATGTACTCCCTTTACTCTTTCTTCGTCTGGAAGCATATTTTCATCGGATGGGACAGTTAAGCCGGAATCTATAACTCCCCTCAGTCCCGCATATATCCTGGAACCTTTGATGGAGGGCCTGAGACCGATATCCAGGATGGCTTTTTTTACCCCTGTATTCTTGCTTCTGAGTCCACACAGTAGCCCTGTTAGGTATGCACTTGGGGTGTTGCCTGTGGGCTGTGTCCATCCAAATTTCTTGAGTTCCTTTGAGTGGGCTGAAGCCTTTACCAGATCGCCGTCGTCCCTGTACTCCAAAACCTGGATGGTTATGTGCTTGTTTGATGGTCTGATAACCAACCTGTGTAATCCGGATTTCAACAACTCAAGTCTCTTTTTGTAGTTTGTTTTCCCCTTCCCTTTCCTCCT
The DNA here is from genome assembly GCA_965602195.1 of uncultured archaeon. Classification (GTDB taxonomy): domain Archaea; phylum Altiarchaeota; class Altiarchaeia; order IMC4; family QMZM01; genus CBFCYF01. The sequence goes on from CBFCYF010000011.1 coordinate 537, forward strand.
ATACCCTACCACAAATTTAGAACCTTTGGCCATAACTACTCACTCCTTTATCCTCTTTTCTATTTGACTTCTCAGATGTGCTCTGGAATGAAAGAGATTGCCCTTAGCCTGCCCGTATAGCTTCCTGTACTGGGATTTATCGATTCTTCCCTCCTCCTTGTGTTTTTTCAGTTCATCTCTAATGGCTCTTATCTTAGTTATCCATGCTCTCTTGCGGGGGTTTCTGGCGGTTTTTTTCCCGCTTCTATGGGCGTAACCTCGCATCCTCCCCTTCTTTTTCTTGAGCAGCCTATCCCGTGCTCTTCCCCTGCTGTTTCCTTTTTCGGGTTTTGCTGTGATGATGCCGCCGGCTATATGGGCTCGTATATCCTCCCGGGTTATGGAAGCTGAAACATCCTCCGCACCCTCGGGATCTATTCTGATTCTGTTAACTCCGACACCAAGCACTTCCGAAGCCATGCGTTTTTGACTCTTTAGGTTCATCTTGATCAGATTTCACCCTCCCTAGGGTTGAGTATGAAAAGCTTATTTTTGTTGGCATATGCTATGATCTCGTTTCTCTTTTTTCTTCCTACTGCACTGGCGATCACCACTGCCTGCGCATCTGGATTAACTTCTTTGAGGTCCTTGGTGTTGTGGATTACTATGGGGAAGTATCCTGAGGGATGGATTTCCCTCACCGACTCCGGCTTCTTATATCCTATCCCCGGAACCTTACCTTTACCCCTCTTCCTATTGTGTTTTTTGGAATCAAGGCCTTTAGGCCTTCTCCACACATCCTTTAATTTCTTTAGTTTATGATATTCTTGTCTAATGAATCTGGGTTTGTTTTTCTTTCCTTTTAGGAGTCTTTTCTCCTCCGCCGAAAGATATCTTCTTCCATAATACTTTATCTTTTCGATGGGTTTCTGTTTTCTCTCCTCTACCTTCTTTTCTACCTCATCGATCTTCTCTTCTGTCTTTTCGATGGGTTTCTTTTTTTCCTTCTCTTCTATCTCTTCAATTGGCGTCTTTTTCTCCTCCTCCTCCTCCTCGCTTTTGGATTCCAACCACCCTACCAGACTCTTCCTCTGCTTTCCCTTCTTCTCGAGCTGGATAAGTTCATCGTAATCAGGGTCCTCCATACCCTCTATCCTCCCCTTTATCTCTGCTATTGTCCCCTTAAGCACCCCCTTATACCGGGTTTCCTCCCTATCTTCCTCAGCAGGGTTTGCCATCTTTCTCCACTATATATATTCCGTCTTGAAAAACTCTAGGATCAAGATCCTTTATTTTTGTGGTCTGCTCCAGATTGGCGGCGCTCTGAGCTACGTTTTCCTTATCTGCGCCCCTCAAAAAAATCTCCTGTCCCTTTATGTCCACATCCACTCCATCCAGGATATTGGCTTTTCTGGGATACTTCTCCCCGAGAAAGTTGTCGATTATCACCTTATTGTTCTGAACCTTCAGATTAACCGGGAAGTGGGAATAACAGATCTTCAGTCTGTACTCTATCCCCACAGTGACTCCTTTTATCATATTATTTATGTCTCCGGTTGTCGTTCCCAAAAGTGCCTTGTATTTTTTCTTCGCGGAATCTGATTTAATGATTATTTTATCCTTCATTTTCATGATCTCGATGTGTTGTCTTGGGAATCTTTTGGTTACCTGCCCCCTTTCCCCGATTATTTTTATCTTATCCCCATCTATCTCTGCTTCAACTCCTTTTGGGATTTCGATTTCCCGCATTGTATGTCTCTGATTTCCCTCCATTTTAATACACATAAGCAAGCAGTTTTCCTCCAACACCCTTCTCTTTGGCATCTTTGTGGGTCATTACCCCATTGGGGGTTGTCATGACCAGTATCCCGAAATCTCTTGCCGGCAGAAATTTCTGTTCCCATTTTTGAATCTCATCAAGTTTTATGGAAAACCGGGGTTTTATCACTCCGCAGTCGTTAATCCTCTGGATTAACCCTATCCTTATGTTTCCTCCTCTTCCGTCGTCTGCAACCTCGAACTCCCCTATGTATCCCTCCCTCTGAAAAACCCTCAGTATGCTGATCAACAATTTTGAGGAGGGTTTCACGATACATTCTGATCTCCCAATTCTCTCATGATTCTTTATGTTGCTTATGGCGTCGTGTATTATGTCGTGCATCATTTTGATATCCCTATAATTATGTTAAAGAATTAACGAATGGTGAGTATAGGTATATAGATAGAAGGAATATTAATTAATACCCTGATACATCTATCGTTGTGGTTTCTCTTTCCTTCCCTTAACCAATTCATTTAATGATATGTCATTGACCTTAATCACTTTATATCTTACTCCCGGGATATCCCCCATGGATCTTCCTTTTCTCCCGCCTATTCCTTCGATAGTCACCTCATCGTGTTCGTCGATAAATGTCACCGCCTTATTTCTGGGGCAGAAGGCAGTCACCTGTTTGCCGTTCTTTAGCAGCTGAACCCTGACACATTTCCTGATAGCCGAATTAGGCTGTTTTGCTTCTATTCCCACCTTCTCAAGGACTATGCCATTGGCCTGTGGTGCGCCCTCCAATGGGTCGTGTTTCTGCTTAAGCCTGTTGACTCTCCTGGAATAGCTCTCTTCCTTCCATCTGAATCCTTTCCTATCATCTACCAGCTTTTTCGCTGCAAATTCTCCTCTACCCATTTTATCTTCAAATTTCTTGTCTATCTTGGTGCGATTGCCACGTTTATATCTTCAATACCAAACTGCCTCTTGGCCAGATTCTTGGCGATTTTAATCCTGACGCCATCATGTCCTATCGCCTTTTGCCTATCTCTTTTACTTACCTCAACAATAGCTTTTCTCTTATCTTCAAAGTTATGGATTCTTACCTGTTTAACCCTGATTGGTTGAAATAGATTCTTTATGAATTTGATTTTGTCCTCTGAAAACTCTACCACCCAGATACTCTTCCCAAGTGTCTTCCTTACCTTCTCAATATTGGATCCGCTCTTGCCTATAGCCAGACCCATATCCCCCTCATTTATCAGGAAGCCCATGGAATTCTGTATCTGAACACAGTCCTTTACTCTCGCCCCCGTTAATGTTTCAAAAAGGGTCATGTATTTTATCTCTTCGCTGCCTAGTCGTATTTTTCCCACCATATCTACCTCTTTGAGATTATCCCTTCATCATGTTGAGTATATCGCTATCGCCCTCGTTCACTATCCCAAGAGCAGAGACCGAGTAGGGCTTTCCGCAGATTGTGCCTAATTCCTGACTGCGTTCATCCACTATGTGATATCTCGTCTTAGCTAATTTAGAATAATAGATAATGTCCTCTTTTTTTGTGAGGTGACAATTACTGCTCATTATTACTAATTTTAGATTTCCACTTAATAAAGAGCTTCTCACGGTGTCGAACCCGAGTTTTATTTTTCCGGTTTTTATTACAACCGACATCGCATGTTTTAAATCCTGTTCCTTAGCCTTAGTCGCCATTTTCTCACTTTTTTCTAGCCTCCAACCACTCTACCAGGCTCTTCCTCTTCTTTCCCGTTCTCTCGAGCTGGATAATTTTATCGTAATCAAGGTTCTCCGTGCCCAATATTTTCTTTTTTACCTCTGCTACAGCCCCCTGTAATATGCCTTCATAGTTCTGTTTTTTCTTTTTGGCCTTTCCCCCTATCCCTTTGTAAAGTGGCCCGTTAACTGCCAATTCAACGGTTCCCGTACCCATAGGTATCGGTTGGCCTATTATTATATTCTCTGGAACTCCCTCCAGGTAATCAATCTCCCCATACAGGCCTGCATTCAAAATATGTTTCTCAGTTTCCTCAAAGGCGGCTCTGGCGAGAACTGATTTTTTTGAACCAGATATCCCCTGTCTACCAACAGACTGGACTTCCCCGGTTACCGTCATCTGATCAGCGACCAACATTATATGCCTGTGATCTACCTCCAGGCTCTGTTCATCTAAAACTTTTGTGGCTTCGTTGATTATGGCACTCCTGGCGGCCTCGATTCCAAGGGTTTTGTAGATCTGTTGGATGTCATTGGTGGTTGTTCTATTCTTATCTATACCCTCAATCTTACTCACCACCTTTAGGTTTGAGCCCTCTGTGTAGATCACATACTCGCCCCCCTGTTTTCTTACCATAATCTTGATTATACCTTTAAGCCCCTTCACCCTCTTCTTCCTGATAGTGTCTTCCAGTTTTTTGAGGTCGTAGAGGGATTTCTTCTCTGAGATAAAGACGCCGTCTTTTTCCTCACCAATACACTTTTTGAGTATGCCTTTAGCGTCTTTATCGTCTGTCTTAGCTACAAGTTTTTTATCCCTGACATCTATTTTAATTTCACATAAATCAGGTATAAATCTCTCATGTATCTTATCAACTATCTCCTCCACTTTTTTCTTATCCTCTTGGTATTCCTTCTCTAGATAGATAGTCATCATGGGATTTTTGGGCATTCTTCTGGCATCTATTATCTCTATCAACCTAGGCAGGCCCAGAGGCACGGAGAGTTCGGCGACACCTGCGTAGTGGAAGGTTCTGAGTGTCATCTGGGTTCCTGGTTCTCCTATGGATTGGGCGGCAATAGTGCCTACTGCCTCTCCCGGGTCTACCAGTGCCCGGCCGTAGCATTCTAAGAATGCCTCCTGTCCTTTTCCTTTTAATTCCTCTGCCCTTTTTCTGATGTATTCAGGAAGATGCTCCAACTTCATTTTCGATTTTTCCTTTAATATAACCTCTTCTCGTGGGGTCTATACCATCCTCCCCATACAGGAATTGTACGATTCCTCCGTCATCCCCCCTAACGGACCTATCACTATGAACCTTGAGATCCAAAAGCGCATTTATTAATCTTCTCTGCATATAACCGCTTCTCGCCGTTCTTATTGCTGTGTCAACCAATGATTCCCTACCGCCCATGGAATGGAAGAAGTATTCTGTTGGTTCTAATCCTGACTTAAAATTTGATTTCACAAAACCATTTGCTTCTGCAGACACATCCTTCTTTTTGAAATGAGACAGTGTTCTGTCATAGTATCCTCGTTTGATTCTCTGTCCCCTGACTGCCTGTTGACCTATCACCCCCGCCATCTGGGTGAGATTCAGAATGCTTCCTCTGGCTCCGCTTTTTGCCATGATTACTGCGGTGTTACCTCTCAGGTACTCTTCTGCGATTTCTCCACCCCGACTTCTAGCAGTTGATAGCTCTGCCATTATCAGATCCTCCAGAGACTCCTCCAGGGACTTTCCGGGGATCCCCTTCAGTTCTCCGTCTCTGTAGGCACCTATCAATTTGTCGACCTTATCTTTAGCTGAGGTCATAATATCTGCTATCTTTTTAAGTGCCTCTCCAGGTAAATCCTCTTCATCAATTCCAACACTGAACCCAAAGTTCATGATAGCCCTCAGGGACAAGGTTGTGGAGGAATCAATGAACTGTCTTGTTCTGTCTGGGCCATACTCCAAAAATATTTTATTTAGGAGGGCTCCTGACATCCCCTCCTCCTCTATAATCCCTTCTTTTAGTTTTCCGTCCTTTATTACTACTTTACCCATCTTCCCCCCATATTCAATCGATAAATCCTTGGGTAGTAACTGAGAGAATATCTCCTTTCCACTGAATTCCTTTTTTTTAGTGGGTAGCTTCATTAAATCCCCAACCATTCTTAGGGCTTCTTCCCTTGTAAACTTAACACCATCTCTTGTGAGTAGGTACATCCCAGAAACGTGATCGTGCCTTCCCCCGATTATGGCCGTACCATATCGTGGGGAGATGATACATTCCTGAACGAGCATTAGGGTCTCTGCTTCAGCAAGAGCCTCCTCAGAGTGTGGTATGTGGAGATTCATTTCATCTCCATCAAAGTCGGCGTTATATGGGGCACACACAGCAGGATTAAATCTGAGGGTATTATATGGGAGAACCTTAACCCTATGGGCCATCATTGAAAGCCGATGTAGGGATGGTTGTCTGTTGAACAAGGCAATGTCTCCGTCTTGGAGATGCCTATCAACTATATCTCCCTCCTTCAGATGCTCTGCTATATACTCCTTGTTTTCTTCCAGGATCCGTTTTCTTCCCTCCGAGGTTATCACGTCATGGGCTCCAGGATGCTTATCTGTACCGTTGAGGATTAGTTTCCTCAGGTCTTTCATATTCCTTTCGTTAGCCTCCTCGGGAATAGTCAATTCTAATGCTATTGCCTGGGGGACAACGACATCATTAATGCTAACATTGGCATCCGGGCTTATTACGGTTCTTGCAGAGAAATTAACCCGCTTCCCAGATAGATTCTTCCTGAATCTTCCTTCCTTACTCTTCAATCTCTGGGCTATGGTCTTCAGGGGTCTTCCAGATCGATGTCTGGCTGGTGGAATTCCAGTTATCCCATTATCGAAGTATGTGGCAACATGATATTGAAGGAGATCCCACAGATCCTCGATAATTAATTGTGGGGCCCCTGAATTTATGTTCTCCTCTAATCTCTGGTTTATCCTCAGGATATCCACTAATTTATGGGTTAGATCATCCTCTGACCTATCGCTTGATTCCAGGGTTATGGAGGGCCTGGTTGTAATGGGTAGTACTGGGATAACAGGTAAAATAGTCCACTCAGGTCTTATTTTATAACCCAGATACCTCAAGTCGTGATCCTGTATTTTCTCGAATCTCTCTATAATATCTGTCACAAGCAGTTTTGCTTCTCCTTCATAATATGAATAGGGCCTAACAAACTTAATCTTCTTCTGTATTTCACCACAGTAAGGGCATTCCTTCTCTCTATTAGATACTTTCTGGGCTCCTTTTTCTATCTCGCCAATATCCTCTCTGGTTATCTTATCTGGATCAAACTCCTTGAGTTCATCCTCGGTAAGGAGGAGCCTGCCACATCCGCAACAGGTCATCCTCAATAAATTATAGACCTCTTTAGCGTATCCCACATGGATTACCGGCCTGGTTAGCTCTACATGCCCAAAATGTCCTTTACATTCACCAAGTCTTCCCCCGCAGGTTTTACATCTTATCCCGGGATCAATTACCCCCAATCTAGGGTCCATTAAACCCCCTTCCACTGGATAACCGTCCTCGTCATAGGTGTTGGGAGTGTATATCTTAGCTGATGATAATTTTCTTATCATCTTCGATGAGAATACCCCGAATTCCATACTCCCGATCTTCTTTCTAACTCTCATTTTAGGCTTTATCTACGAGATTCAGTTTGGGATATATAGCCATTCCGATTAATTCATTCAACAATAATTTAAAGGCGTATGCTATCTCAACGGGGGATGTTGGTGCCTCCCCGCATATGGGGCAGTAGATAACCCCCCTCTCAACATCCCTGATAGCTATCAAACCACATTTATTACATACGTGAACCACAACCTTATCAGACTCGTCCAATAATCTATCCTTTAATATCATAGAGGCTCCATGCCCCACTAAACAATCTCTTTCCATTTCCCCAAATCTCAGACCACCCTCCCTTGCTCTCCCTTCGGTTGGCTGTCTGGTAAGCATCTGTACCGGGCCCCGGCTCCTGGCATGGATCTTATTGGAAACCATATGATGTAATTTCTGATAGTAGATCGCGCCTATGAAGATTTCCGCATCATATCTTTCCCCGCTGGTGCCGTCATATAATATTTCCTTCCCGTTGTCTGAAAATCCCTTCTCTTTTAATGTCCTTCTCAGGTCCTCCTCTTTGTCATTTGTGAACGCGGTGGCATTTGTGAACCTACCACTCAAGGAGGCCACCTTCCCACCGATCATCTCTAAGACGTGGCCTATGGTCATTCTGGATGGGATAGCATGCGGGTTAATAATTAAGTCAGGAATAACCCCCTCCTTTGTAAAAGGCATATCCTCGTGGGGGACAATTAAACCAACCACCCCTTTCTGACCGTGCCTTGATGAAAATTTATCTCCCAGCTCAGAGATTCTCTGGCTTCTCACTCTTACCTTTACTAATTTATTCTTTTCCATGGTTTCGGTGAGGATCACCCTGTCTACTGTTCCGGCCTCCATATGTCTAACCGTTGTGGAACTCTCCCTCCTCTTTTCCGTTATTATTCCATACGGGCCAATCTCCTCCAAAAATCTTGGGGGGGATGTCTTGCCCACCAATACCTCATCGGCATCAACCTCAGTCTCAGGATATATCAGGCCATCTGGCCCCAGTTTTGAATATGTCCCCTCTGATTGATATCCCTCCACGGTTTCTTCAGGAATTTCAAATACATCATGCTGCCCGCTGGGATAACCTCTCTCCTCCGCAGTATATGTCCTGTAAAAACTTGATCTACTAAGGCCTCTCTCGATAGCACTCTTGCTGAGAACCACCGCATCTTCCATATTATAGCCTTCATAGCTCATTATAGCTACCACAAAATTCTGGCCCGCAGGCCTCCTGTTGAACTCTATGCTATCAGTTATGTCTGTTCTTACCAACGGAGCCTGAGGATAGTGAAGAACATTAGCTCTTGAATCGAGCCTTTCATAGTAGTTTGCAGTATATATGCCCAGGCTCTGCTTTGCCATAGATGCGGCCATAGTGACTCTAGGCGATGAATTGTGCTCTGGATATGGTGCAAAACTCGAGGGAACACCCAGTATCACGGCGGGTGATATTTCCAGATGGGTATGTTCTTCGGTTAAATCACCCGTGTTTACAGCTACATAGGCATTCTCTTCCTCCTCAGCGTCCAAGTATTCTATGATTCCGGAATTGATCAAGTCTCCAAACTTTATCCGGTTTTCCCTTAGGTCACTTACATGTTTCTCCGTGAGTTTAGACTCTCCCTTCTCAACAATTATGAGCGGTCTAAGAACCCTTCCCCTGTCGGTGTATATCTGGATCTCATTATTCTCTTCTCTGTAGGCAATGGAGATGGTAGCTGGTAGTTCATCTCCCTGCTTCAACTTCCTCAGTCTTTTAACTAATAAATCCGGTTTAGAGTGACCACCAATTAATCTTCCATTGAGACTCACATAGCAATCGTTTTTCTTTATCTCCTCATCTACACCGAATTCATAAAGATATCTCTCCACAGGACCCTCATCTTCTCCCATCGTAACCTTGGCACAAACGGCAAGATTCTTTACAAGACCACAATTTTGACCTTCCGGGGTTTCGTTGGGACAGATCCTGCCCCACTGGGTGGCATGTAGATCTCTGGCCTCGAAGTGGGGGTGGCTCCTGCTAAGCAGAGAGGATATCCTCCTCCGATGAGCTATAGACGCCAGATAGTTAGTCCTATTCAACACCTGTGATACACCTGACCTGCCCCCAGTCCAATTACCTGTGGCAAGAGCATAACAAATACTCTCCGTGAGATTGTTGCTCCTTACTGCAGTTTTAATATTAACCTTCCTGTTCCTCGCATGTTGCTTCTCTAACTGATACTTAATATCCCTGGCGATCTTGTTGAAACTCACCCTGAACAGCTCCTGCATGAGGTCCCCCGACAACCGTAATCTCTTATTTGAGTAGTGATCCTTATCATCTGGCTCTCGTTTGCCCACATGCAACTCAAGAACCTTTCTTGCCATTATCCCCAGATAAATAGCTTTGTATTTCCACCGCTTCTCACTGTTTCCTATGTGGGGGAGTAGGAAGTTATTTACCACCTGTTTAGCTCTTATGGGTTGGTATTGTTTGGCATGACCTGCACCTGCTCTCTTTCCAAGGTATTCAAATGCCTCCTCATTGCTTACATTCTTTAATTCAAGATTGAGCAGAATCTCCCGCTGATGCTCTTTGTCAAAGATATCCAGAATCTCCTCATCACTTAGACCTAAGGCTTTCATCAAAACGGTTAGTGGGAATCTCTTGGGGATTCCTGGGAAGGTAACAAATAATGTTCCAGTCCTCTTACCTTCCCATCTCTCAACGGTTACCCTCGATCTGAATCCTTGTCTTAGTGAGAAGACCTTGGCGATAATAACATCATTGCTAGAAACAGTTTCCTTAGTAGTTATAATCCTATTTGGTGCTAGATCCTCCACAATTATCAGTGTTCTTTCAGTTCCGTTCACGATGAAGTAACCTCCAAGATCCATTGGGTCCTCTTTTACCTCAACTAATTCTTCATCACTCATGCCACATAGAAGACACGCACTGGACCTGAGCATAACCGGGAGATGACCTATCTCCACCTCCTTCGACTCTCCTCTTTCAATGAACTCCAGGATTAATGGGGCAGAATAGGTAAGGTTTCTTATGCCGCACTCGTATGGGTGTCTTGTTTCAGGACCCTGCCCTGATTCATTCACCACTGGCTTATCTACCCTGATTTTCCCTAGTTCCAGGGTGTAGCCCTCAATGTCAACATCGATGCTACCTCTTTCGTCTATAACCTCCTGAAGCCCCCTATCCACCAGCCAGTTGAAGGATTTCCTCTGGAACTCTACTAGGTCCTTGGTTCTTACAAACTCATTTAGTCTCATGGATAATCCTCTAATTAATTAGATAACCACTCTGTAGTAATAGACGACACCCACTCTTGGGTTAATCCTACGTATTCTTATAATGTCTCCTCGCTTTGCGCCCAGATTGTCTATAGCAGGATCGTCTTCCTTAATCCTGGGCATCTCTGCACGACTTACATCGTAGTGCTCTAATATTCCGTCAGCTTCCTTATCCGCCAATACTTCATGTTTTGGAACAAGCATATTCTACTCATATAACAGAAAAAGTGATAGGGTGAGTGGTGAGATATAACTTAGGTGTTCATATTTAAAAAGGGACATACTTTTACCCTCATTTATAGAGTTCTTCTATAACATCAGTGGTGGTTATAATGCCTACCAGCTTATTATCTTCAACTACAGGGAAACCACCCATATTGGTTTCCTTTACTAAATCAGGCACTCTTGCCAGATCATCATCCGGGGACACCACGATAACATTTTCCTCCATGATATCCTCCACCACTGTTTTTTCAAGGATTTGTTCTGCTGTTATCCCCCCATCTGTGCTAAACTCTCCATAACCTAGGAACCCTAAAACATCAAACACAGTGACGATACCAACTAATCTGTCCTCTCTAATTACTGGAAGTCTTCTCAACCCGTTTCTGACCATTATCTTTGAAACATCAGAGAGCCGCATTCCCAGTGAAGATGTGATACATTTCCTCTGCATAGCCTCCCCTATTGTTATCCCAAATTCATCGGCTACGGGAAGAATATCTCTTTCCGTTACGATTGTCATAATCTTCCTTTCATCTAGGTCGTTAACGATTGGGATTGCGGTAGTTCTTTTTTTCGTCATTACCTCAAGTATATCCTCAATATTGGCTCTTTTATCCAGGAAGGGATGGTCTGTCCGCATTATCTTATGCACCGGGCAGTTTATGGCGGCGAGGAAGTTTCCATTATAGTCTTTTGTGATTATATTGTACTTCTGTCCTCCCCCAAGAAAATCCAGGATATCTATTCCAACCACCAAGCCCTCTAATCTGTTGGTTCCGGCATTTATAACGGGAATCCTGCGAAAATCATGTTCCTTCATCAATCTAGCCACATTCTTTATGGGGTTCGTGGGGTGGGTGGTAACAACATCTCTCTCCGCTATACGCATGGCATCTCCTTCCTTATCCACTAAATGAGACTTAAATTCCCTTGGCCCCCTGTCCCGGGATTTTCCTATATCTGATGTGCCTGATTTTCTACCTTCTTTACGATTCATTTTAGGTTAAGTACAATAGATTAAGTTATTAAATTGGGGCAACTAGCATCTACATTTTCCCTCAGCGATTACGTTATGTCTGTGTATTGATTCATGGGATACGGTTCTTACTCTAACCTCACAGTCACTGAATCTCTTCTTCGCGTCTCTTAGTATTTCTCTTGTGACATCCTCTACAAACTTGGGATTCTGGAACATCTTATTCACGACATAGACTTCATCCTCTGTCTTTAACAGGGTGTAGATTTCTGAAGGAAAGGATTCTTCAACGCACTTGATCATCTCCTCAAGCTCGATCTTGTTTTCATAATCTGTTTCTATTTCAAGTGTCGCGTCAGCCCGCTGTATATGGGATTTTCCATTACTACTTCGCAGGGCATGCGGGCAGAGGGTATTGCCCCAAACATTCACCCTCAGAGCCTTTCTATATCCATTGCTATTGTAAAAGACCCTTACACCTACATCATGGGTTTCCATTGTTTTTCTCCCTGTGACCGGGGTCTTCTTTGGTATAACAAGCTCCGTGTTCATGGAGATATCTGCCCTCCTATAAGAGTGTTTCTTTTTGAGTCTCTCTAGAATATCTCTTTCCAGCTCCTCCAGGGACCTGTGTCTGATCATGCTTTCCTCCTCTATACTCTCTGTTATGGCCTCCACCAATCTACTCATGTGGACTCCCTTCCTTTTTTTATCTAGGTCGATGACCAGCTCTATTTCCGGTACAAACCTATACTCTTTTCCTTTCCATTCAGTGACTACTATCGTCCTTAAACCTGCCACACCCACTCTCTCTAGATCCTCTTCGATATCTGGTTTGGAATTCTGCATTTTTCCCTCCTATCTAACACCCATAATCCTGTGAACCTGGGGGATAACCCTGACGTTCCCCCTCTCCTTTAATATACCTAAAATTTTTCCATAATCCAGCTCTTTCATGGAATCATATTCTGGCTGTAAGACCCAGTGGGGGTATTCTTTTTTATAAATCCTCCTGAAGAACTCAATATCTCCTTTATCTTGGATAACCACTTTGATCTGGGTTTTATCCGGGTTCTTCAGGCAGAAGCTAAATACATCTATCCTGTGACAGCCTTCATGACCGCTTGAGGGGGGTTTAATATCTATGGAGATGAAATCACACAGATCAAATATCTCTCTGTCGAAGAGGGTTCCATTACTCTCCAGAAACACCCTGTAGCTCTCATGTTTTAATTCCATGATTAATCCACATAGATTCTCCTCGAGCATCGGCTCCCCCCCAGTCAGTGAAACCCACTCAAACTCTTTGTCGAGTTTACCGAGGATTTCCTCTGGCGACATAAACTCCCCTTCCCTGAAGTCGGTATCACACCATGTGCAGTTAATGTTGCACTGAGTGAATCTGATGAAGTTCATCGGCTCCCCCACCAGGAGGCCCTCACCCTGTATTGAAACAAAAATTTCATTGATTTTGTATTTCATGTTACTCATATCCTATCGGATCCTTACTGCCTGCCTCCTTAAAGCCATCTAGTCTTAAGACACATGAATCGCATCTACCGCATGCTTTTTCTCCCCCCCTGTAGCAGCTCCACGTGTACTGGAAGGGAACCTTAAGTTCCACACCCTTCTTTATTATGTCTGCTTTGGTTAGGTAAAGTAGGGGTGTTTTGATCTCAACTCCCCTCCCCTCCAAGCCTTTTTTTGTTGCAGTATCTGCGAGTTCCTGGAATCTCTTAAAGTACTTAGGTCTGCAGTCGGGGTATCCTGAGTAATCGATGCTGTTGGCTCCTATAAAGATTGCGTTGGCGTCGATAACCTCGGCGTAGGCAAGAGCAATACTCAGAAAAATTGTGTTCCTGGCTGGGACATATGTGGCGGGTATCTTATTTGATGATTTAATTTCTTGCGGTGTTTTTGTTGCGGGAATCTCTATTTCATCGGTTAATGCGGATCCACCGATCTGCCCTAAATCAATCTCGAATATTTTATGATCTGAATTTAACCACGTGGAGATTTTCTCAGCGCTCTCTAGCTCTCTTCTGTTCCTCTGTCCGTAATCAAAGCTTAATGCAGAAATCTTATAACCTCTGCTCTTGGCGATTTTAGCGGTTACTGTGGAATCTATCCCCCCCGATAGTAAACAAACAGCGTGCTTCACTTTACTTCAACCCATTTACCGTTTCCCTCCCAGAGTTTAACGGAGTAAACGGGGATCTTGTTTTTCAACTCATCTATTATCCACTGGGCGATGTTCTCTGCGGTGGGATTATCGAATGTCTCATTCAGATTCTCGTGATCCAGTTTCCTTATGATGAAGTCCTCAACCACCTCCTTTAGATGATTGAAGTCCATAACCATGCCCCCCTCACCTACCTCCCCCCCAACAACCACCTCCAGTTTATAGGTGTGGCCGTGTGGTTTTTCACATCTCCCCTTATATCTGGGAAGAAAGTGGGCGGCATCGAAATAGAATTCCCTACATATCCTCATCATTTTCATCTCTCAGTCTTCCGTGCCTCCTATCTACCTCATCCATCATATCCAGCATCTTCCTGCAGGCGGTTCTTATGGCATCCGACAGGTTTACGAATTTCCTGTCGTTTCCTATATGCTCTCTCAGATCGTCAAGTATGTGCTGTGGAATCTCAACGCAGACCTTAGACATTTTTTTAATATATTCCTCCAGTAATACTGCAATAATACTGGAAGTATATAAATTATATGTGCAGAATATAAAAAGAAGACAACTAGGACTCGATTCTAGGGGCCAGATAATAGATAACCCTACCATCACCGATGGCGTATTCCAGCCTTAATGGGGCATCTGTTTTTAGATTCAGGATAACTATACTCCCCTGATCTGACGCCTTCAACAGATTATTTAATTGATCCAATGAGAAAACGGTTCTGGATCCTTCACTAACATCTATCCCCAGTATGTTGTCTGAGGGTATATCAATGTTCACAGATCCTGTATCCCCTTCCGCGCTTATGGCAAGGGAATTCTCGTCAGCCAGGATGGCAACGTGATTGCTAACGAGCTCGGCGTCCTTCAGCGCCTCCTTCAGAATACTTGCTCCGAGTTTGATTTCGCCTGTAAAATCTATTGACGGTTCCCTTGGCGGAGTGGATGTGGAACCAATTATTGCCAGATCGAAGGCCCGCGTGGTTTCCCCCTCAAAGACCATCTTGAATCTCTCTTTAAGGGAGATCTTGATTTTATCCCCCGCCTTCGACCTTTTAGTGATCCTTGACAACTCTGAAAAGTCTATGCCGATATCAACATCTTTATCAACCTTATATCCTTCAAAGGCACCGCTGGGGAGCTCAAAGTCCACCAAGGCTATCTGTGAGGGATCCATCGCCTTCAGCTTTAGACCATCCTCCTTAATATGCAAAGTACCCTCATCAATCAGGGCAGCTATGGCCTCTATGCTGTTCCTCCAGGACTTGGTATCAGATATCACCGCCTCAAACATTTTAGAACACTAAATTATTTGAATTCCTTCATTAAAAAGTAGCTAAACATAATCTAGCCAATGCTCGTATTTCGAATCCCTGCCCTTTACTGTATCAAAAAACTTTTCCTGTATTTTCTTCGTTACTGGACCTGGTTTCCCTATCTTCATGCTATCTATCTCCCTGATGGGTGTGATCTCAGCAGCCGTTCCAGTGTAAAAAGCCTCGTCTGCGTTATAGAGCATATCTCTCACAATATCAGTCTCCTTCACATCATAACCGAACTCCGATGCCATCTTTATTACCGAATCCCTTGTTATGCCCGGAAGCAAGCTGGCATGCTCTGGAGGTGTCAAAATCTCAGAGTTCTTAACCATGAATATATTCTCCCCAGGGCCCTCCGACACGAATCCACGAAAGTCCAGCATTATCGCCTCATCATATCCGGCATCTAGAGCCTCCAGCTTTGCCAGGATAGAGTTTATGTACTGCCCCGTAGCCTTTGCACTGGGAGGTAACACATTCGGGGAGATTCTCTGGAATGATGATATCTTAGCTTTAATCCCCTCCCTCAGACCCTCCTGCCCGAGGTAGGTTCCCCAGGGCCACACAGCAATTGCTGTCTCTATGGGGGCGTCCAGCGGACTTAAACCCATCTCCCCATAACCTCTATAAGCGATAGGTCTTATATAGCATTCCTTTAATCTATTGGCTTTTATTAAATCCTTTGTTGCCCTACAGAGTTCCTCTGTGGAATACGGAATCCTCATCCTATAAATCTCGCCAGAATCATGGAGGCGTTGCATATGCTCTTTGAGTCTGAAAACAGCGGGGCCCTTACCTGTGTTATAACATCTTATCCCCTCAAAGACACCAGATCCATAATGCAAGGCATGCGTGAGTATGTGGATCTTAGCATCATCCCAGTCAACGAGCTTCCCATCCACCCAAATCTTCTCTACTTTTTCAATTGGCATTATACCACCCGTTTATTTAATTAATAGTTATTTCCTTTCCATCCTCGATGATAGTAACACCCGGATCATCTACGACCTTCCCTGCTCGTGTTATGCCGTAATCTCTTCCATAGCTTCCAATAATGTCTTTCCCAGTCTCCTCATCCACAACAATACATAAACCAATGCCCATGTTAAATGTCTTGTACATCTCAAGATCAGAGACCTCCCCCAGTTCCTGGATCTTTCTAAATATGGGTGGTATCTTAGGCATATTATCGATATAAAAACCCTTATCCGTTACCCTCAAGAGGTTTCTCATCCCACCCCCGGTTATGTGCGCTACCCCTCTGATAGAGTAATCCTTCATCAACTCCAAAACCTCTGTGACGTATATCCTTGTTGGAGTTAAAAGATCAATCCACATATTCTTGGGCAGAAGCTTCCTGGCCAGGGTCAGACCATTGGAGTGTACCCCTGAGCTCTTAAACCCCAGCACAACATCGTTTTCCCTGATTTTTTCTCCGGTAATGATCTTGTTTTTTTTCACAACACCTACTGCAGTCCCCGCCAAATCAAAACCCCTATTTCCTATCCCCTGAATTACCTCAGGGAGGGTCGCGGTTTCCCCTCCTATCACCGCTATGCCTGCTTTTTTTGCTCCCTCATAGATTCCCTTTGAGATATCTCTATTAACGTTCGGGTCAATATGCTGTGTGGCCAGGTAGTCCACCATGGCAAGGGGCTCTGCCCCTACACAGATCAGATCATTAACATTCATTGCAACCAAATCAATTCCTATGGTATCGTATTTATCTAATTCCTGTGCCACCAGAACCTTGGAGCCCACTCCATCGATACACATAGCCAGGGCGAAGGGACCTAGATCAATCAGGTTGGCAAAGGAGCCCACTCCCTGCATTACTTCCCCCATCTTACCTTCTCTGAATTGAAAGGTTTTTTCGATGAAACCTTTCATCTTCTTAACTGAGAATTCCTCTCTTTCTATACTCACCCCGGCTTTTGCATAGGTCATCTCCGTCATTTTTTTTATTGAATTATAAAGTATAGCCCTACTTTAACAAAATTCATTTCATGAATTTTCTTGTTGTATACGAAAGTATACAAGTTAAAAATTGCGAAGCAATTTTTTTTATGTTATCATCGCATCTTTTTCATGAGCCTG
This sequence comes from uncultured archaeon, assembly GCA_965602195.1. GTDB lineage: Archaea > Altiarchaeota > Altiarchaeia > IMC4 > QMZM01 > CBFCYF01. The sequence goes on from CBFCYF010000011.1 coordinate 17,789, forward strand.
CATCACGGCACCCATAGGTATTTCTTTATACTTTCCTATGGCGCTTATCAGGGTTTCCTGGAAGAGGTAGGCCATTGCCTCGAATTCTCCTCCCCCGTAGAAGACAATCTCTTTGGAGGATTCCGGTGCAAGCTGTGCCTCCAAGTATTCCCATCCTTTCATCTTTTCTAATCCGCCGGGCAGATAGAATATAACCTCTGCGTATTTAGCTACCGTGCTTTCTTTATATGATGTTATGGCTATGACTGCGGCATCGTCCTGCCTAGCTCGTTTGGCGACATCCACCACCTCTGTTGTTTCCCCGGAACCGGTGAAAAGCAGCACCGCATCCCCTGATCTTATTCTTTCCTTTACGACGTCTCCTATGAACCAGACGTTGTAGCCGAAATGCTTTAATCTTAGGGCGAGACCTACTGCGGCGTTTCCGGATCTGCCTTTACCGTATATATGTATTGCTCTGCTATTCTCCATCAGCTCCCATATCTTGTCCAGCTCTTTTTTTTGTTTTTCAAATACCTGGGGGTATCCCTGGAGGTATTTCGGCAGTAGCCTTGCGTGCTCTACTACAATATCAGAGAACTTTTTGTCCTTCATTGATCTCATCCTAAGGTACTTTTTTTATTGTATACGAAAGTATACAAGTTAAAAATTGCGAAGCAATTTTTTTATCTGGGAGTTATTAAAAATAGTATCATATCCTTAAATTAAAGAATTTCTTTGCGTTCTCTGTTGTGACCTCCTCTATTGTGTCAACATCAACTTCCTTGATTTCCGCGATTTTTTCGGTGCTTAATTTCAGGTTCAGGGGACTGTTTCTTGTTTTAGGTTCCGGGGACAGGTAGGGTGAGTCGGTCTCAAGCACTATGGACTTGAGGGGTATCCTCTTCGCAAGCTTCATTTTCTGTTTAGAGTAGCAGATGTTTGCGGGGATTGATATCAGGGCGCCCAAGGAAACAGCTCTTTCAGCTTCCTCTACTGTTCCCCCGAAGGAGTGCAGTATTGCCCGGAAATTCTCTTCCTCTATTTTCTTTATGACATCGGATTCAGCGTCTCTGGAGTGGATGACCACCGGAAGACTTAGTTCCTTGGATAAGTTGATGAATCTGTCGAAGTTTATTTTCTCTGCGTGTCTTTTCTCTGGTTCCTTAATCCAGTGGTAGTCTAATCCGACCTCACCTACTCCGACAATATCGCATCTATGTTTTCTGATGAGCGATATTGTTTCCTCTATTATCTCCTCATCGAATTCCTGGGGGCTTAGTCCGAGGGTGGCGTAGACGTTATCATGTTTCCTGCTTAACTCCAATGTTTTTTTTATTCCCTCGGGGCCGATTCCGGAGTTGATTATGATTATATCTTCTCTCCCTGCTTCCTTGATTATTTTATCCCGGTCGGGGTTGAATTGCGGGAAATCCAGGTGCGCGTGTACGTCGATCAACATTGTTGTTAGGCAGATGATTACATTAATTAGGCGGCACAGGATAATAAGGGATGTATTCTATAGTTTAATAATGGAGGAGAGTGGATTAATGTTTAGGAAAATCTTAGTTGTGGGGGTCATATCCCTGCTCTTTTTGGGCATGGTGCACGGGCAGAGTGATACAGAAAAAAGGGCGTTGGCGAAGATGTACTACGGGGAGGCAGAAAAGAAGTACGGTGAAGGTGATTGCATCGGTGCACGTGAGGCTATAGTTGTGAGCAGGGGGTATTCTGAGGAGATAGGGGACGCAGGTGGCATGAATAGCTGTGATTTGCTGATTGGACAGATAAACTCCTGCCTGGCAGCGAAGGGAGAGGAGATCTATCTAAACGCCAAGAACCGCTTTAATACTGGGCAATCATATCTAAGTCAAGGGAGCTATGATCTTGCAAAAGAAAATTTTCTGAAGGCAAACACAACGGTTATGGAAGCCAGAATGTACTTCTCATATATGATACCACCATACGAGCACAAGATAGGGGCATGTGATAATCTATCCTCCCTGATAGCGGAGAGTCTCATAGCGATTATCCGGCAGGAGGCTGGCATGTACCTGAAGAAGGCACATGACATATACTCTGCCGGGCTGGATAAATACGGTGTAAGATATCTTCTGGATTCAAGGGAGAACGCACAGAGGGCCTATGAACTCTACAAGAGTTGTAATGATGCAGAAGGGATATATTCCGCCGGAAGATTGGTAGAGAAGATAGGAGAAAATCTGCCTGACCTCAATGAATTAGCGAGGCAGCTATATGATGAGGGTGAGGAAGCTTATGCCTCTGGAGGCTACGAAAGCTATAGACGCGCACTTGATTGTTTCCAGAAGTGTTCCATGTACTATGGGGTAGTTGGCGAAGCTATGGGAAAAAAACAATGTGATGACATGGGGGCTGCAGCGTTTAAGGCGCTCTGTGGATTCATAGAGGAAATGGAGGCCGAAGCAAAGAACAAATACACTAAGGCAGGGTATTCCAGGAATTATGGTGCATGGGAGGATTGCATTAATCTGTCATCGGAGGCAAGATACTTATATAATGAGCTGTACGAGATAAAATGGGCTGAAAAAGATGTGAACGAGGCACATCGTTATGAGGAAGAGATAAAAAAATGTGATGAACTAATACACGAATGTGATCCTAGGCCGCCTCCCGGAAGTTACGCCGATGGGCTGTATCAGAAGGCGCAGGAAGCTTATAACTCCGGTGAATATGAAAATGCGTTAAGTTACAATGGGCAGGCGTTTAATATATTCGTTAAGGTAAATAATCCGACGGGGATAACAAAATGTGAGATGTTCAAACCCAGGATAGATGCTAAAATCGCACGACTGAATGAAGGCAACAATCATTATAATGCAGCTAAAGCCTATTATGACATAGCGGATTTTGATAATGCAACAATCTCCCTTGGGGTAGCGGTATCCATCTACCAGGAGATCAACCGCTACAGCGAGAAATTTAAGGAGTACCAGGACTGTGTCGAGTTAAATAACTCCCTAGTAAATGCCCCGATAGCCGAAACAACAACCTCCGTGGCCTTAGAGGAGGAGCCAGATTACGGCAGCGGAATGCTGCCTGCGGGCTTAGTGATCCTACTTCTAGCATTTATAGCAATACTAGTTTATAGGTATTTCAGAAATAAATCCATGAAGGCATGAACCCAGAAAACAAGGGAGTAGGAGCTGTGTTTTAACTGAAGAGATTTTAATTACAGGCGGATGATTACTATAATCCTGCAGCACAGGATAATAAGGGAGGTATTCTATACTTTAAATGGAGGGGTGGATTAATGCTTAGGAAAATCTTAGTTGTGGGGGTCATATCCCTGCTCTTTTTAGGTATGGTGCACGGGCAGAGTGATGCAGAAAAAAGGGCTTTGGCGAAGATGTACTATGAGGAGGCAGAAAAAAAGTATGGTGAAGGTGATTGCATCGGTGCACGTGAGGCTGTAGTTGTGGGCAGGGGGTATTCTGAGGAGATAGGGGACGCAGGCGGCATGAATAGCTGTGATTTGCTGATTGGACAGATAAACCCTTGCCTGGCAGCGAAGGGAGAGGAGATCTATGTAAACGCCAAGGATCTCTTTAATGTTGGGCAATCATATCTAAGTCATGGGAGTTATGATCTTGCAAAACAAAATTTTCTGAGAGCGAACACAACAGTTCTGGAGGCTAAAACCTACTTCGCATATATGATACCTCCCTACCAACACAAGGTGGAGGAATGTGAGAACTTATCCTATAAGATAGCAGGAAAGATCGGCAATAGCATACCTCGAGCGAATAGGTACCTGAAGAATGCACATGACATATACTCTACCGGGCTGGATAAATACGGTGTAAGATATCTTCTGGATTCAAGGGAGAACGCACAGAGGGCCTATGAAATCTACAAGAGTTGTAATGACGCAGAAGGGATATATTCTGCCGGAAAATTGGTAGAGGATATAGAGGAAGATATACTCAACCTCGAGGAATTAGCGAATCAGCTATATGATGGTGGCCAGATAGCTTATAATAGCGGGGGATATTACAACTATCGGGCAGCCTATGCTAATTTCCAGAAGTGCTCTATGTACTATGAAATAGTCAACAAATCCCTAGAGAAAAAACAATGTGATGATATGGCAGATGCGTGCTATATCCATGTGCGCCCGCCAACTATAGAGAATCATGCACGACAGAAATACGATGATGCCATGACTTGCAGAAACTATGAGGACTGGGATAAGTGCATAAACGGGGCATCGGAAGCAAAAAACATATACGATGCGCTGTATGAACTAAAATATGCTGAAAAAGATTTTAATGAGGTGCATCGTTATGCTGATGAGGCCACAAAATGTGAGACTCTTAGAAGGGAGTGCCAAGGGGGAATGGACAGGGAGGAAAAAATAAAAGTTGCCGATGAACTGTATCAGAAGGCGCAAGAGGCCTATAACTCCGGTAAATATGAAGATGCGTTAAATTACAATGGGCAGGTGTTTAATATATCCGTTGAGGTAAATGATCCGACGGGGATAACAAAATGCGAGATGTTTAAGCCTCGGATAGAGGAGAAGCTCTCGCGTTTGGAGGAAGCCAACTCATACTATATTGAAGCCCGAAGCTGCTATGATCGTGGAGACTACGGCAACGCAACAGGATACCTCAGTAAAGCCGTGGAAATCTACTGTGAGATTAACCGCTACACCGAAGATTCTATTGAGTACCAGAACTGTGTCGAGCTAAATAACTCCCTAGTAAACGCCCCCATAGCCGAAACAACAACCTCCGTGGCCTTAGAGGAGGAGCCAGATTACGGCAGCGGAATGCTGCTTGTGGGATTAGCGATCCTGTTTCTAGCAATACTAATACTTGGTGCTATATTCTTCCTCCGTAGACGTTGATTTACATCGCCTTCAGAACCCGTATCCGTTCATCGAGGGGTGGGTGGGTTCGGAACATAGAGCTGACTCTCTGCCTGATAGGGTCGGCGAAAAACATAGGAGCCACCGCAGCATTAACCTTCGTCTTCACACCACCCCCATAGGCTGCCTTTATCTTCTCTAATGCGGAAACCAAACCTCCAGGGTATCTAGTCAACTGAACCGCACCGGCATCCGCCATAAACTCCCTCTTCCTGGAGATAGACAGCTGCACCAATCTCACGATAATAGGGGCGAGAATCGCAAGAATTATGCCCAAAACCATAATCAAGGCGTTGCCTTTACCTCTTCTTCCTCCCCCACTATACCACATACTCCTCAGGAAGACCTCACTTGCTATGGCAACTATACCTACCATCACCGCAACCAAGGTGACGAAGCGGATGTCGTAGTTGACGATGTGAGTCATCTCATGGGCAAGGACACCCTCCAGCTCCGAATTACTTAATTTATCTAACATCCCCTGCGTCACACAGATAACACTATGCTCGGGATCCTTCCCGGAGGCAAACGCATTAATGTCCTGCGACGGCATCACATAAACCCTCGGCTTCGGGAGACCTGCCGCCAGAGAAAGACCCTCAACCTGATTCCTCAGGTGCTTATATCTGGGGCCTTTTGCTGGGACCGCATTCACAGAAGCGAGAGCTATCCGGTCACAGTAACTATATGTCCCCCAGGTATAGACTACTGAGAAGATTACGGCAAATAATAGTATAATGAACGTCAACCCGGGGTCATAGATTTGGGCTACGACCCATGCGAACCCCATCAGTACTATGAATATAAGAGAAATCAGCAGATAGGAGTTCCTCTTGTTCCTATCTATCTGGTCGTAGAAGCTTATCTTCTCCATGTTCATACATCAAATTCCACCGTAGGAACCTCTCTTTTTTCCTTAGGCGTCTCAAGGTAGGGTTTCTTCCCTCTGTTCATCATGGAGGCGAACCACATCCCGGGGATGGTTGTTATCATGTTGTTGTAGAACAAAACAGAGTCGTTGTAGAACTGTCTTGTGTAGGCGATCTTGTTTTCTATGTCTGTTAGGTCCTCCTGGAATTTCAGGAAGTTTTCATTAGCCTTCAGGGTCGGGTAATTCTCTGCCACAGCGAAAAGGGATTTCAGGGCGCCTTCAAGCATATTACCTGCTTTTGCCCTGTCCTCAACACCTTTTGCGTTAACCATCGCCGCCCGTGCCTCAGTAACCGTAATAAGCACCTTCTGCTCGTGCTTCATGTAGGCCTCCACAGTCTTCATAAGATTAGGGATTAAATCCGCCCTCTTCCTCAGCTGCACATCAATCTGACTCCACGCATTATCAATCCTGTTTCCGAGAACAACAATCCGGTTGTAGTAGTAAACCGCAACCCCCACCAACATAAACAAAATAAACAACATAAACAAGCCAATCAACCAAAACATTTTTTTATCACCCAATTAAATTTACAATTCAGATTAAAAATAACAAAACAGGCTGGATTATACCAGCCTTGTTTTCAGGTTCTGGAGGGGGGGGACAGGATTTTAAATATATTTCCTCCCAAATATTATTTCTAATTAATTTAATGGGAGGCAGTTATAATGTCGAACTTGTACGAGGAAACATACGAGAGATCTCTTAAAGACCCGGAGGGTTTTTGGGGTGAGGTGGCAGATGAATGTCATTGGTTTAAAAGATGGGATAAGGTACTTGATGACTCCAATAAACCCTTTTACCGTTGGTTCACAGGCGGCAGGATGAACACCTGCTATAATGCACTGGACTATCATATTGAAGAGGGCCGGGGCGATCAGATTGCTTTGGTTTATGACAGCCCGGTCACAGGCACCATCAAGAAATACTCTTACCGCCAGTTAAGGGATGAGGTAGCTGGATTTGCAGGCGCGATGGCGGAATTAGGTGTCCGGAAAGGTGACCGGGTGGTTATATACATGCCTATGATACCTGAGGCGGCGATTGCCATGCTCGCATGTGCACGTATTGGTGCTGTGCATTCTGTTGTGTTCGGGGGATTTGCAGCCAGTGAACTGGCTACCCGAATAGATGATGCTAAACCAGAATTGATTGTTTCAGCATCCTGCGGTATTGAGCCTACTCGTATTGTTCCATACAAAGATCTGCTGGATTCAGCTATTGAAATAGCGAAAACTAAACCTAAAGCATGCATCATATACCAGCGCCCAATGGAGGAGGCTTCCATGGTGGAGGGTAGGGATTTTAGCTGGGAGGATGTTATTAAATCAGCCACACCGCATGATTGTGTAGAGGTGGAAGCTACTGATCCGCTGTACATACTTTATACCTCCGGGACAACAGGAATACCTAAAGGAGTTGTAAGAGACAATGGGGGGCATATGGTGGCATTGAAGTGGTCTATGAAAGCCATCTATGATGTTGATGCAGGCGACGTCTACTGGGCGGCCTCAGATGTCGGATGGGTTGTAGGGCACTCATATATCGTCTACGGTCCGTTGCTCAGGGGATGTACAACAATACTTTTTGAGGGTAAACCCACAGGCACACCCGATGCAGGTGTCTTCTGGAGGGTGATATCAGATCATAACGTCAAAACCCTGTTTACTGCCCCCACAGCATTTCGCGCAATAAAAAGAGAGGATCCGGAGGGGGAACTGATTAAAGATTATGATTTATCAAATTTCAGGGCTTTGTTTTTAGCTGGTGAAAGACTTGATCCTGATACACTCAGGTGGGCTGAGAAACATCTTAAGGTGCCGGTAATCGATCACTGGTGGCAGACTGAAACCGGGTGGGCGATTACCGCCAATTGCCTGGGGCTACACAAATATCCAGTCAAGGAGGGATCATCCACGAAACCCACACCTGGCTGGGATCTTCGGGTATTAGATGGTAACTGTGATCTAGTTGAGGCAGGTGAAATTGGCGCCCTTGTAGCAAAGCTGCCGCTGCCTCCCGGAACCTTTCCTACTCTATGGGAAAACAATGAGGGTTTTATTGAATCCTATTTATCAAAATTTCCTGGATACTATGAAACTGCAGATGCGGGATTCATAGATGAAGACGGGTATGTTTCTGTGATGAGTCGTACAGATGATATTATTAATGTTGCGGGACACAGGCTTTCAACAGGTGGACTGGAGGAGGTGCTAGCAGAGCACCCTGATGTCGCTGAATGTGCTGTTTTAGGGGTTGAAGACTATCTGAGGGGACAGGTTCCGGTTGGATTTGTGGTTTTGAAATCTGGCGTGGCAACAGAACATGAAGAGATCAAAAGAGATGTGATCCAAATGGTCCGTGATAGTATTGGGCCTGTAGCGTCCCTTAAAACAGTTATGATCGTTGGGCGTCTGCCAAAAACCCGTTCAGGTAAAATACTTAGGGGAACAATACAAAAGATCGCAGACAATAAAGAGTATAGGATGCCGGCAACCATTGATGATCCAGCTACACTTGATGGAATAGAGAAAGCATTAATTCAGGCGGGATATGGGAAGGCGAGAGAGAATGGGTAATTGAATTCTGAAAACTGATATGTGATAAAAAAGGCTAGCCTCAGCCGGGATCCGAACCCGGGACCTCTTGCTGTTTGTCCTGTTTTCCTGGATACCAAGCAAGCGCTCTACCAGGCTGAGCTACTGAGGCAAGCTTTAATAAAGCTTGAGCAAAGATGCTACCTCGCTACGCTCGATAGCACTTATTTTTTTATTTAATTTTTTTTTTGTTGTTATGAGCCACTAGCGCGAGCGTATGTGGCTCGTTTCGCCAGCCTTTCTCGGAGTTTGCCGAGGACAAAGGTGTGTTTCGCCCCTTCAGGGGCTCAAGCACACTGGATGGATGCATCCAGTGGGGCTGAGCGAAGCGAATGCCCCACCTTTCGCCAGCCTTTCTTAAAGGCTGATGCATGGATCATGGCATGACATAAATAAATTTACCTAAAAAGAATGCTATTAATGCGAGGAACATTCCTATGATCATCGTCCTCTGACCTACGAAAGCCGGGGAAAACAACGAAAACATGAATATAATATCCACCACAGCTATTGCTACGCCATAGATATATAAGTTGAATGACGTCAATCCCACGAAGAAGGGGAATAGACTTAATAATATTGCTCCGAATCCAAATAAAATCGCGATCTTCTTTGCCTTCTTTTCACCGATTTTAATCGGTACTGTGGTTGAGTACTCGTATTTATCTCCCTTCACATCCTCTATGTCCTTCATTATCTCCCTTGAGACTGTGATGAGAAAGGCACAGCCGGCAAGTATGGCTACAACCTTTGTTTCATCGGCGGGGATGGATTCCAGACCCCCCGTAAGGGTTGATAATACACCAAAAAGGAAAATTGAGGCTACCAGATATCCTATTATAATATTCGACAAGAAGCCGATTCGTTTAGAGTAAGCACCGTATAAAATCAACAATGCAGTGTTCAGGCCGCCGATAACCAGGCAGTGATCGTTTACTCCTTTAGAAAGACCTACGCCCACCAAAAAAAGGGCCATGGAAAACATAAAAGCGTCGCTTCTGGAAACCCTCCCAGAGGATATTGGTCTGTGGGGTTTATTAATCTTATCTATCTCCACGTCAAAATAATCGTTGATGGCGTTGCCTCCGCCAGCTATCAGAAAAGTTGCTGTCACTGCCATGATGATTCTGGCATCAATCACGGGATCGCCACCCAAGTAAACGAAGAAGGTACCTATCAATACACCTATAGATGCAATTACGCAGTTTCTCACCCTCAGCAACTCCACAAAGGATTTGATATTCTCCACGCAATACTGAATTTTCAATTTTGTTCTTTTTTTTTATTGATATTATATCGAGCATATCTAAATATCATATAGATGTTGAGTATGGAAAATCTGAGAAAACTGAAGAGGCTGGGGTTCCTCGACAAGCAAATTGGCGATGAAGATAAAATAAGGGATTACCGCAAAAAGAAGAAGATATCCCCCACATTCAAGATGGTGGACACATGTGCCGCCGAATTTGATGCCGAAACCCCCTACTATTACTCCACCTACGAAAAGGAGGATGAATCTGAGGCCTCAGATAGGGAGAAGGTCATCATCCTTGGAGCAGGACCAATAAGGATAGGTCAAGGAATTGAATTCGATTGCTGCACGGTTCATGCAATATTCGCCCTCAGAGAAATAGGTGTGGAGACAATTATTATTAATAGTAACCCTGAGACGGTATCCACTGATTTCGATATCTCCGACAAACTCTATTTCGAGCCCATCACATTGGAGGACGTACTTAATGTGGTTGAGAAGGAATCCAGGAATCTACTGGGGGTGATGATTCAGTTTGGGGGTCAGACAGCAATAAATCTTGTTCACTCCCTGGACACCTGCGGGGTTAATGTCCTGGGCACCGCACCCCGAAACATAGACAGGGCAGAAAACCGGGACAGCTTCGGGAAGGTTCTGGATAAGCTTAAGATACCCTCTGCAAAATGGGGCACAGGCTATAGTTTCAAGGAGGCCCAGAAAATCGCCAACGAAATAGGCTATCCTGTACTGGTCAGACCCAGTTATGTTCTTGGAGGGCGGGCTATGGAGGTAGTTCAGGATGATGTTGATCTAGCTGAATACATGGAGGAAGCAGTTAAGGTCTCTCCAAAACACCCCGTGCTAATAGATAAATTCCTCCAAGACGCCATCGAGATCGATGTGGATGCGGTATCTGATGGAAAAACCGTCCTCATCGGGGGAATAATGGAGCACATTGAGGAGGCGGGAATCCATTCAGGGGATTCAGCATGTGTACTGCCCCCGCAGACCTTAGAGGAAGAGGTTGTATCCACTATAACAGATTATACCAAAAGATTATCTCTTGAATTAAATATCAAGGGCCTGATTAACATTCAATACGCGGTTAAGGATGGGATTATTTATACTCTGGAGGTTAATCCCCGAGCATCCCGGACGGTGCCGTTTGTCACCAAGGCGGTGGGGGTTCCTATGGCAAAGCTGGCTGCCAAGGTTATGATTGGAATGAAGCTAAGGGACCTGGTTGATGATCTTGAGCCAATGAACAAGATAAAGCATGTTGCGGTAAAGGAGGTTGTTTTCCCTTTCACTAAACTGCCGGGTGTGGATCCTCTTCTTTCTCCGGAGATGAAATCTACTGGGGAGGTGATCGGCATGGATGATGATTTCCCCACTGCCTACTATAAGGCTCAGATAGCGGCTGGGAACGAGCTTCCACTGCAGGGAACCATATTCATCAGCGTCAAGAGAGCGGACAGACAGAAGATAATCCCTGTAGCAAGAAAATTCAGGGAGCTGGGTTTCGATATACTCGCCACACCCGGAACCTCAAGGGATATATCGAATGCTGATATAGGAAACAGAACCATCCTTAAAATAAGTGAGGGATCCCCGAATATCCTGGATTTAGTGAAAGGTAGGCGGGTGGATCTGATTATCAACACCCCCACAGTGGGGAGAAGCCCTAAACGAGATGGCTACAAGATGAGGAGAAGCGCAGTTGAATTAGATATCCCCTACATAACAACCGTGTCAGGAGCGCAGGCAGCAGCAAAAGCCATAGAGAAGGTAGGTCAGAAGGAAATTAAGGTAAAATCCTGGAACGAGTACTTCAGCCTTTAAGAAAGGCTGGCGAAAGGTGGGGCGTGCGCTTCGCTTAGCCCCACT
>CBFCYF010000012.1:0-28146 GCA_965602195.1 uncultured archaeon
TCCCCTAAGGTATTTGATATGTCTGCGATCCTCCAGTCATAGCTTTTTCCTGCTATCGCTCCTGTGCCGGTTATATCCTGGCGCTTGATACTATCCAGGTATGCTATTACTGCATTCTCAGTTACCGTCACCCTCGCTGGCCATCCACTAACATCTATGCTCTCACAAACCTTGGTTGGAGCGCCAAATCCATCATTATCATCCCAACATGATGCGATGGCCTTCCCTATTTGTTTTACTTGAGTATGACCAATATTGTCAACACAGTCTGAATCCTCCCACAATTCATCTACAACCACGTCGTTAAATCCTAAATTATTCTCGTACTTGATGCATACTTCATCCCCTAAGGTATTTGATATGTCTGCGATCCTCCAGTCATAGCTTTTTCCTGCTACCAGTCCTGTGCCGGTTATATCCTGGCGGTTGATACTATCTAAGTATGCTATTACTGCATTCTTAGTTACAGTTATCTCTGCTGGCCATTCACTAACATCTATGCTCTCACAAACATAGGTTGGAGCGCCAACTTTATTATTATCATCCCAACACGCTATCATGGCGTCTGCGATTATCTTTACGGCATCGTCTGTGGTTTCTGGGCCCCCATAGTGGCCTTCACCGCTATCAATACCTATCTTATTGATCAATAGATTCAGCAAAGGGTCTGCGATAGCAATAATTATCAAAACCAGGATTATGCACATAATCCCTCTCTTTGCAGCCTCCCTGTCTTCTGGATTTGCGGATGTCATGAATTTATATCCGTAGATCACAAACATTATTGCCGCGATGATTCCGACGACCTGGTAGATTATTTCTCTGATATCATTAATGGTTTCCTTTAACGTGCATGTGCTCTCACAGCCTTTAATGCAGGAATCTGCAAACTCAGTGTCAGTGAATTGTGTACAATAATCACTACAGCAACTGGTGCATATAGGATGAGCATCTGTAGGGCAATCATTATATCCCCCGCATATCGCGGCACATGACTTACGGCACTCCATCTTTTTTATTCCGTGTGTTTTTATGGTTGTGTCTTGGCCACTACCAGTCTTGCAACTGCAATAACACTCTATGGCGGAAGCCATTCCCCCAATCAATAAAATCCCGACCACCAGCAGTAAAATCTTGTTTTTCATTCTTCGGATGGTTTATATAGATTTACTCCTCTGATTCTCCTAAGATTTCCCTATGTACTTGATTTATCTTTCATGAATAAATATTTTAACCGAGGTTCTGGTTTAATGATTTTTGGGAATCAGCCCTCAAAAAAGCTTGTTGCCTTATAAAAACCAGATGATTTTATCCCAGAAACGAAAAATAGCCGTCAGTATAACCCACTTATTTTTATCATCCTCTATCTTATCCCCCTATTGGATTATATGGAACATAAGTCGTCAGTGGAAATCGAGGTCATTAAGCCGTAAAATCATGTACACTTGTGCCCGTCCGCAACTCCAGTGGGTAATTCAGTTTTCATCAGTAAGTCTGCCAGGGAATCGGCTACGGTGATGATAATCAAGGCCAGGATTACGAACATAATGCCTTTCTTGGCGTTCTCCCTGTCCACTGGATTTGTGGATGCCATGAACTTGTATCCGTAAACCACAAATATTATTGCTGCGATGATTCCGGCGACGTCGCTGATCAGCCCCCTAATGTCGTTGATGGTTTTCTTTAATTTACATGTGCTCTCACATGCTTTTTTGCAGCTATCCTTATCTCCAGTACATGAACTACAATGAGTGCCACAGCACGCAGAATCCTCACAATCAGGGGGATCAACATCAGAAAGAGTACCGTCATCACCGCAAGCTGTATATCCCCCGCAGATAGCACCACACGACTCACAACACTCTGTCTTGCCTACACCTCGCGTATTTATTATTATCGTTTGATCACCTGTTATGCAACTGCAATGGCAAGTGGCTCTGCCTGATGCCGGGGGTGTAGTTCCCGGTACTGTGGTTGTTGTTGTCGGGACCGCTAAACCGGTGGGTATACAGCAACACTGAGAAGATGTCGTACTTGTACCTATTTGACAATCCGTATATATATCCTCTTTAGGGAAACACCTATCTTTTCCGTAGTCACAATTCGCACTGCCCCATATACATTCACCTCCTGCTTTTATGCAGGGTTTATCTGCCGGGATATCTTTACATTTCCCGGGTGGTTTACAGCACACCTGACTAACATGTATTATTGCGTCAGAAGCGTCTGCTGTCTTATCCTCTCCATCACAAGAGTAACCCACATCACACCATTCTCCACCTAAACCCCCACATGTTTCAGTTGGGGGTATACAGCAACACTCAGAATTTGGCGAACCTATTTGACAATCCGTATATATACTGCCTCTAGGAAAACACCTATCTTTTCCCCAGAAACAATTCGCACTGCCCAATATACATTCACCTCCTGCTTTTATGCAGGGTTTATCTGCCGGGATCTCTTTACAATTCCCAGGTGGTTTACAGCACACCTGAGTAGGATGTGATAAACCATCAGAAGCCTGGGATGTTATATCCTCTCCATCGCAGGAATAACCAACATCACACCATTCCCCACCTAAATCCTCTTCACATTTTTTAGGCTCTTCGACCTTCTCCAAACAGGCTTCTTTCCAAGAGCCATGTAATACAGCTGTATTCTTAATCTCACATCTTCCACCACAATATGTTTTACTATCATCTTTCTCTATTTTATCTTTTCCATGTTCTCCAGGGAGACATTGAACACCATTGTACTTAACCTGTTTTCGATATACCATTAGATAGTCCGTTATTTCTCCCCCACTTCCCCCAGTTATTCCTCTATATGCCTCTACTTCACAATATCCATCACGCAACTTTGTATCGTATGGTCCAATATCCTTACAATCCTCAGCTGTCACCCAACCAGGCACTGAAATTAATGCCAAGATAGCAGCCACTATAATCCACTTATTTTTATTATTCTTTTTTATCATCCTTTATTTATCCCCCCTGATATATCCATCTGTTAATTGATTTACCTTTTCCTGCATAAATATTTCGGCAGCGATTCCGGTTTAAAGGGATCAGTCCCTAAAAAGCCAAATGATGTTATCCCCAGAAAAAGGCTCCGGCGGTCACATACCCCCTCTACTCACACTATCCCCCCTAAATTATGCTGTGTTACAGTTTATTTAAGTTTACAGTACACTTCGGTGCCATCTACTACACCACATGAATAAATTTTTTCTCTGGGAGACATTTTATGGTAAGTTCCTTATCCGGATGCTTAGGGGCATGCTCCCTCATCTACCATACATACGGCACTTGAACATGAAAGACAAAACGTTTTGCTAACATCACCGCTAACATCCACCTGAAACTTTCTGCTATGATAACAGCTATCACCACGATCCCCAAACTTATGAGAGTAAGTAACTGAGCTCATTGCCGCCACTGTATAGCTGCTTGTATGGGAAGCTGCACATGATCCATCCCTCACAGACACATCAACATTAACCGCTTTATCAACACCATACCTGTTAAGAAGTTCAAATTCCAGAGAGGTGAAATAGTAACCAATAAGACCTACAACCTTCCCATCATTTATCTTAGTATGCATTATATACATGCCCTCCTCCTTCATTACTTCTGTATCCCAACCCTCAAACAATAAATCCGACAGGGGCTCGGCAATAGCGACAACCACCAAAGCCAGAATCACGTACATAATCCCCTTCTTAGCGTTCTCCCTGTCTTCTGGATTTGCGGAGGTCATGAGCATATACCCGCAAATCACCAATATCATCGCCGCAACGACTCCTGCGACATTGAGGACCATACCTATAACGCCGTTAAGCGCACATTTGCCTGTGCAGGAATTCATACACCTTTCCTTTGAGGGATCAGTAAAAGAACTGCAGAACCCACTACAACAAGTCTCACAATCCCCGGAGCAATCCGTGTATCCCCCGCACACCCCTCCACAATCAGCCTTCTCACCTGAGACAGATACTGTGGTTCCATCAGGGCAACGGCAATAGCTTTGCGCAGCCCCTGTCCCACAAACCATCAATACAATCAATAAAACCCCAAACACCACCCCAAGAAACCTGGTTTCCATCTCTCAGATCAACTCCTTTACCTCTCCCGCATCCGCCAGAAACTCATCCTCTTCGACCTCTACCAAACCCTCCATCTTCTCCATCCACAGTTTTGTGTCTCCGACAAACAAAAGAACATCCTTCTCCTTCTTATCCCCCAGGAAAGTAACCCTGATATACCTGCTCTTTAATCTCTCCTCCTCCCTGAAACCCTGTATTGAATCCACAGGTATATCTAAAACAGATTCCCCGCGTCTACGAGCCAGTATCCTATTGGAGGTAAGGTAAAGAGACAGGTCTCTATGAGCCTCCTTCCCGAAAAACTTACCCTTCTTCCTTGGGAATAAAACAACCCCCAAATCCAACGTCTTCAGCAGCAACGCCTCCCCCTCCATCAACTTCAACGCCTCCTCCTCCTCAGTAATATACCTGAAGATATAATAGCAGCCGAATACCGCTATCCCCATCGAAAGCAACGAGAGAAAGAGGCTCCCGATGATTAGTTTATAGGCAAACGCAAGTATTATGACCGCCGCCACCAACCCTAGAAACACCCCATACCCCAGCTCCTCTATTTTCTTTTGAATCATTTTACCTTAATGCGTTATATCCTCCATTTTATTTTATCTCCATCTCCTCTATGTTTGCAACCATTGTAAGCAGTGGAGCCTCCATCGACGCCGCAAATGTTATCAGCATCACCTCCATCCAGTTCAGAACCCCCACCATCATTAACGGGGCTGCAGATAAAGCTAAGAAACCCGCCATCCCGAATCCTGTTTCCATGGCGGAATCACTGACCACATCCAGCAGCGGGGTGGAGACCCCGATCACCACCAGGATTACGGCCATTAATGGCTGGATGAACACCCACAGTATGCTTTGTCTTACTATGGCCTTTCCCAGCTTCCGGGTGGGGTGCATGGAGTAGAGGAATACGCCGATAGGGAACAGCAGGGTAAATACCAGGATCATGAAGTATCTCATTCCAATCACCATAATAGGGAAAACAGATAAGATAACAAGAAGCATGAAAAGGGGCAACGCCAGCCAGAAGGCAAGTGGTGTCACCGATTCTATAATCTCCCACTGATTACACAGGCTGCCTTCTAAAGCCCCTAACCCGAGTTTCATATCTCCTGAGCTGATGTTAATAATAAATTTTGTGAGATACAGTGAGACATCCATAAACGCCTGAATTAATGGGATTGTGAAGATGATGATGGCTGCGGAAAGAACTAATCTCACCAGGCTGCCCTTCGCTTTTGCCCTTCCTGATGGCGAGCTGGAGACAACCATGAGGTACACGGCTAAGAGGATGAAGGCCAGGATATAAAAAGGCACCAGTAGACCGATAAAGAAATCAACCTTTCCCGACACAACCGGATACGCATGTCCTGTCATATCCATCAGATCCGGATTAAGCTGGAGTATGCGGGCAAATTCAGTGTAATCTAATATCTTTCTTAGTGGGTTAAAAAATACTATCCTCGCAAAATCCACGTATATAGTATCCCGTATTACCCTCCCCACTATAGCAAATAGGGATGTAACAATGGAGAAAAGAAAGTCTTTTATTACTGCTGCAATAATCTCTGCAACCCCCCAAATAACTGCAGATGCCTGTGTGCAGAGCATCAGCAACGCCGCCAATACCCCGACAGTCTTTCTACCTGTTTTCATTTTTCATTGTATGCGAAAGTATACAAGTTAAAAATTGCGAAGCAATTTTTTTTATTTCATGGTTTCATCTACAATCACTATTCCCATGGAAAGTGGGGCTGCCTGAATTACCTCAAACAAAAGCACGAGGAAGGCAAGCCATTCCCCCACACCCATTATGAGCATGGGTGAACCTATAAAAAATAAAAATGCTCCGATAAGCATATAGAGTTCTGGGATATAAACTGGTAGGGCACCGTGTACTATCCCGATGACCACCAACGCCAATGTCCACGCAACCGGCGTGAACGTCCATAGAAAGGTCTGGATGAACATATCTTTCCCGATATGTTTTGTTGGATAGAAGAAGTAAAGGAAGAAAGCCACAGGTAGCAGTATCCCGAATATGATCACCATCACCTGCCTTATAAGTATTAGTGAAATCAGACCAAGTAGTAAGGTAAACTGTAAAGCGAATATCTCTATTCCGCCGGTACGATGCAAGGCGCTGAGGTCAGCGAATACACCATATAATCCAAGACGCTCGCGTGGTCTGACTAGGTCTAGTCGATCAATTTCTGCGCCTTCCACTCCACTGCTTGCGCCTTTAACTATATTAACTCCCCCTGCGGCTCCCATACCCCACAACGCCTTCGCGAGATTTTCAGATATTATGAACAAAACCTCCAGTATCCAGGGTGAGATGGAAATCAAAACGGCGCCGATTATTAATTTAAGCAGCATGGATTTAGCTTTCGCCCTGCCCCTCACGGAACCGGGAGTCATTGAGATATAAACTGCCAGAATGACGATGGCAAGAACATAAAATGGAACGATTATCTTGATGAAAAACCACATCTCCGGGGTTATCGCGCTCATAGGGACTTTCTCAGTTAGAAGTGACTGAAAACCTCCGAAGATTGCCTCAAGGAACCCTGATGCTTTCTCGCCGGACTCAATTATCCACCATCTTGAAAGGGTCTTCCAGTATTCCTCTATGAGGGGGTCAAGTATCTTGAATAGTAAATAACCTAATTGAGCGGATGCATTTCCACACAGCGATATAATTGCTGTGAACAAAGCAAGGACCTTGATATTTTTTTTATCCATTTTTTTTCTCGTATATTCAGGGTAAAAATTTCTTGAAGATCATTACTATCACCATTGGGAAGACGATTATCATCATATAGGCGACCATCCCGAAGCTAAATGTCCCCAAATCTATGACATCAGGACAGAATAGCAGGGGGAGATGTGAGCTCAGTCCCAATTCCCAGAGAAACGGAACCCTCCAGCTCCAGTAATTGCAGCCTCCGAATGTTGAGGCTGGTATTGGGATAACTGAATACGCCTTTACTGTGCAAATCAGGGCTAAGGCCATAGCTGCCTGGATGGATGTCCATACAATGAATTGCTCCAGGATGGTTCTCCCTATGGACTTCAGGGAGGGGATGGCATAAAACAGTATCCCCAGTGGAAATAGGATCATGAGGGCGGTGAGGATTATATTTCTCAATGATATTATGACGTAGGGGAGCCATGTAAATACATATGATAGTATGAATGGAATCACCGACAGCTCTACATCCGGTACCTTCAGCCATCTTGCCATGGTCCACATGTCTTCGGCACCGTGGGTGAGCAGGTACTCGATACTATCTTCGGTGGTAAGTGCGAATATGCTATCTGTCAGCTCTCTGGATATGTCAAATATTACCTCCATGAGCTGAGGTGATATGGAGACCAGCACCATAGTGATTATTAATTTGCTTAACATGGATTTCGCTTTCGCTCTTCCCTTAGGTGAGGATGAGACAAAAAGCAGATAGAAACCGATTAAGACTATTGACAGGGAATAGATTGGGAGCAGAATCCTTAACAACATGGTCATGAACGGCAGGGTCCTGCTTGTAGGTGGATTATAGCAGATTACGTTGTGGAAGTTATTGGCAAACGAGGTTCCAACATCGCCAGGTCCCCTAATAAACCAGTCCCTTACCATCGGTTTAAATACCAGCATCCCCCAGAATGCATCGAACATAGCCTCTGCTGTCGTAGACCCTATTAATAACGCCATGACCAGCAGGGTTACTAATTTTCTTTTTTTCATGGTAGGAACCCCCTGAAGAATCTTATTATGAACAAGGGAGCTATTGAAAACATAACGCATCCAACTGCAGGTATGAGTAGAGGGATAGGCCAACCAATATCTATGAACTTTGATCCCAGACTGTTTATGCTCAGGACGATGGCAAGCAGTACCAAGGCGTTGATTACCTGCAGGAATATCCATATCATGGTTTGTTCCATCATTATCCTCCCTAATGCACGTGAAAACTCAAAGGAATACAAGAGTATTGCCAGGGGGAACAGGACTATGAAAATGGAGACCACAAAAAACCTGATTATTATAGGGAAGATAAATGAGCCCCACACCAGAACCATGAGGAAGATGAAGCTATAGAAACCCAACTCCACCTCTATCATTGTCAGCCAGAAATGCAATGACTTCATGCCACCACCAAGGGGCCCCCCACTTCCCATGGAGTCCTCCATAGCTTTTACGAATTCCCCTTTTCCCGTGAAGGCGAGGATTGAGGTAGTTGCCTCCTCTGAGATACTCAACAGAATCTCCATCAGTTGAGGGGAGAGGGAAACCAAAACCAGACCGATTACTAGTTTAGTCAGCATACTCTTTGCGTTTGCCCTTCCCTGGGGTGAGGAGGAGAGAAACAGGAGATAGAATCCGAGGCAGGTTATGGCGAGACTGTAGGCGGCAAGTGCCATCCACATAACTGCGCCCATCAGACTGAAAAGTTCATCCACCGGCGGATTCATTATTATTATCTCTGATATCTTCTCCTTTAGTTCTTCTTCCCCCCAGGTTCCATAGCTCACCGCCCTGAATGTGTACGCTATCCGCTTAATCCAGAATATCAGCTCACTTATAACGCCTCCCACAAGATTAGCTTTACCTACCTTATGAACCTCAAGTGGAGTCATATCATCTGCCACAGAGAACAATGTTGTTGCAAGCAGCAACCCGATTATTATCAAAGCCTTGATCCGTGGGTTCATTACAAACACGCGAGGATACTGCGACCTTTAGGTCGCAGAGGAATTGCATAATATTCCTCTACCTTGCGCTTGCACCTCCGTTTTAGTTTTTCCAAACATTTTGTGTATTTGTAAGTCATACGAGATTCAGCAAACCTGAATCTGCATGCAACGAGAGCATAGCTCTCGCTCGCGTACTCCGCTCTTCAGGGCGGAGTATTTGACTTACAGTGGGGGTAATAATTTTCTTAGTAACATGAAGAGCACCAGGGGTCCAATCATCATGACGAGGCAGGCGGCGATTCCGAAGAAACTCCACCAATCACCAAACATAACAAATCCATAGCTTAACATGCCTGGGTTATTAATTCTAAGTAGTGTTAACCCCATACCGACAGCTATTAGGGTTATTGCATAAAATTCCTGTACCATAGTCCACAACAGAGTCTGTTCTAGCAGGGTCCCCCCCAGTTTCTTTGTGGGATCAAAGCATAGGAAGAATACGGTGAACGGAAACAGCAGTGTGAAGAACATCACCATAAAGTATCTGAACGCGAGAAGGCCATAGACGCCGATGACCAGGGTTGCCGTTGTCATCAACGCAGGGATGGTTCTCCCTGTATCTCCCACTACTTTGGTGCGATGAAAGACGGTTTTGAGAGGGAGGTGGAGCCTCTTAAATCGAACTGAATGTTTAACTTTGTCTAATACTTTGTCTAATTTTGGTACAACCACATGGTGTTTTAACATCTCCATTGAGTTAATCCCCCACAGCATCCCCATAGCGAAGAAGAAAGAACCCCACAGTGCCCCAGTGTATTGATCCACGGCTATATCTACTTCCTCTCGTCCATGGCTTAGAATGCTTTCCGTTACTCCTGTGGAGACATCAAAGAATATGCTGAGTATCTCAGGGGAGGCAGAGACTAAGATCATGCCAACCACCAGCCTAGCTAACATAGACTTCGCCCTAGCCCTTCCCTTAGGTGAGGAGGAAAGGAACAGCAGATAAACCCCTAAAAAAACAATAGCCAGGATATAGGCGGGAACCAGTATAAGAACGAAAAAATGAAGCACGTTACGTATCCCAGCATCAAGCGGCTCCGGGTTCACCACAATATACTCCACCATATTCTCCTGTGCATCACTGGCTACATTCAACGTCATCATTAAAAAAAAGCCGCTATAAGCAATACTTCTAACGAGCTCGAAATGGTCTTCACCGATCAGCTTCACAAACTTAAATTTTTTTGTTTTGCGTATAGCAGTGCTCTGCGCTTCACTTCTGAAAGGGAGTATCTCCCCTAACCTCTTTTCAAGCGCGGGGGATTCCAAAGTATTCTTCCATGTCTTACCAAGCCAACCCTTAAGCGAGTTAATTATAGGTAGTGAGGCGTGGACGCCACTTGAGAATAACAGGCATATAGTCAAGATTACCAGGATTTTATTCCTTAGTTTAGCACTCATTTTTTTCTTTTCCGGGAAAAAGCTGGCGAAAAATTTCTGGCTTTCATCATTCTTCCTCCCCCCCCCTTAAATCCCTCCACCATTGCCCCAGATCAACTTTCCCTCCCCTGAAGAACCTGTATGAAAGCAGGGTGAAGACCAGTATCAGGATTAATATCATGAAAGACGATAGGAACTCTCCCTTAAAGAAGGGCGACCTGAACTCTGAGGAACTCACTATCGGCATTATTCTCGTCGGGGATAATAACTTGGTTACAATGTCCCCTGGGAAGTCCACATACCATTGATCTGCGCATCCAAGCTTGAATGTGAGCGTTGCCTTCCCCGAAGCATCTGTTGTGACATAGCCGGTTTCTCCAGCTTTAACATCCGCCAGAGAGGGTGGAGATAAAAACTCTGTCTTACCATACACACTTGTTATATATATCGGCTTGCTTGCGACGGGGTTTTTTGTGTCATATTCTGTCAACGTCAGGGTGCAGGTTACCGGGACACCTTTTTCGATTGACAGCGGATCCCTGTCGAATTCATAATCAATTCTTGTGGCCTCCCGGATAATAACATCCATCTTCGGGTTTCCTGTGAGGGCAGGTGATGGAAACAGAGGTATTGTTATATTCCTGAAATGTGAGAATAGGGTGATGTTCGATGTTTTCCTGATCTCCTCTGCAGGCATAGTGTATTCCTCCGACTCGCCGCTGGAATTCATGATATTCAGTTTAAGTATCGTGAAGTTGAAACTGTACTTGGTTTTATCATCGACGGAGTCTTGTGTTATATATGAATCCACCATCAGGAGTCCTGTGTAGTCGTGCTCCCTGTAATCAACCCCATAGAATTTGCTTCCAGCGGAAATATTGGTTGTGTATACGCTCACGAAATCGTAATAGTCCCCTAGATTCACGTTATCTAGGCGGACCTTTATCTCCTTCCTCTCAGATGTCTTGAATTCAATGCTGGATATATTCTTAAGTGGGTTGAGGTCTACACATGCCTTGGTCCAGCCGGATGGGAGATCGCAGGGGCCGTAATCATCGCAGCTTATCCTCAGTTTTCTCTCCCCGTTCACCCGCACAATCAAGTATCCCCCCGACTCGCATTCCTCAAGAGCATACATGAAACATGTTTTGTTGTATGGGAGGATGTGTAGGGGTACTGGAGCAATCCTCTGTTTTATGCTTCCCCCCTTCTCCAACCTGATTCCGTGGCCAGAGAAGCCGCTTACCGGCCAGGTTACTGTACCTTCAGCTTTCCAGTTTTTATATTCCCGGTATTTACTTAGAGGGGAGCCGCAGTCGCATTCTTTCTCTCCGGTAAACGGGGGGATTCTTGGACAATAGCATAGAGATCGCTCGAATTCCCCGTTTCTGATTCTAAGGCCCTGCTCCTCATGGAAACTCCTGTTGGATCTGCATGGATCCGGATAGCATTCGTTGGGGGCACAGCTGCAGTTTGTTCTCTTATATAATGAGCCATCGTTGAGATTTCTGCAGGTCACATCCAGGGGGTCTTCCGGGGGACAGAAGCATGTTGGCGGGGCAGGACAGACCTCCTTGCACTGCTCGGGGAATCCGAACCGCGTGCTTTCATAGCCGTAGGTGTCTGTGTGATCATAGGTCATGATTTCGTCTCCTGGAGAGGCGTATTTCCTGTAGAGGTAATGCTTTACAGGGTAAACTACCGGGGAGTAACGGATGGCTGAGTTATTCACTCTAACGATGAACATACCCAGTATATCCGGGTCCAGGGTAACCTCCAGCACCCCTGAGATCTCCCGGCTCCCATACTCATCCACGTATTGGTCTATGATTCCATCGATTTCGACCTGCGTATTATCCACCAGCTTCTCATGGCTTACCTTCGGGATTATCACCTCCTGCTCTAATGTCCTTATGCTTCTGGTTGGAGGCAGCGTTTCCTTTTCTATCCTTTCTTTAACATCTACCCTACTACCCCCCGGGCAACCACAACAACAAGGGCTGTCACCCTCACAGGAACCACAACCATACCAACAGTAGGAGTATCTATCAACACTTGTACCGCCACAGGCACCACGACGTATAAAGTCTTGGTATGTGGGTTCTTTACTCACATGCCAACTACAACTACAATAATTATCAACCGTGCACTCCTCTGGTGAAACTACCTGCTCATCACATGCCACCCGGTGTATGTCTGTTCTGAGCAGGGTTATGTACGTATGCTTCGCCTCTATCTTCAACTCTTTGGCACTATCTAGGAGGATGTAGTTGAAGACCAGATCAGAGTTCACAACAAATTCCTTACTATGATCTTGCGGCTTATAGAGCCGTTTGACGCTATATTCGTAGTCGTCTGATTCACTTACCCCCGCCCATACTATCTCAAAGGGCATGTTTCCTGTTTCTATAAGTGTGAATGCGGGGTGGGTTATTATATGGGTCATCTTAACTCCAGAGTCCCATTCAGCATCAGAGCCGTCATCTATCTCCGTATCCGGTATGGTGAAGTTGCTGAGTCCCAACACACCACCTTCGAGAATGCACTTCTTTTCTGTGGTTGGCTTATTATTCCAGCTGGGATAATTATATGAGACTATAATGTTCTTCACCCCGTCGAAACCCTTAGGGCACTTCCCCTCATAGGGGATTCCATAGAAACTACCCTCTACGGGAGCCTCCAGTCGGTACCCCCTGGGTTCGATCTTGCATATTCTAAAGCAATCCTCTTCACCCGCTAGCTTCTCCCCGAGAATTTCTCTGCCTGGGAGCATTGTAGGGGTGAGTTTAACTACTGTACAATCACTCTCATCTTCCTCACAGTGGGCAGTCGGGGAATCTGCGATACAGTGAGAGCATTCATCCGTTCCAGGGCCCCCGCACGCTGAGCTGGCACCCTTCCTGGATATGGAGCAGGTATCTAACATGTCACACTCTCCTTTGGCATCGCAGCCGAATTTACATGTGGTGGACCTATAAAAACCAGAGCCATGATAGAGGGTTCCGTTACCCACCTTAGTCCACCCTAACTCGGTCTTAGTGTCCTCCAGAAACGGGGTCACCATAAATACGTTACTCCAGTAGGCATCGAATAAGGAATCATAACTTTTTTGTGGTGTTGTGGGAAATATCCCCGGGTAAACACAACCAGAACTTGTACATAAGCTAGGATTCTCAAAGCAACCTGGACAGTCCATAGTCATATGACACATGCAATATTTACCTGAAAGATCATCACACTCATCACCATCTAATTCAAAATACTGTGCACCATACTGGCATGTGCCTCCAAAACACTCATGATAATCCGGAATCTCCACATTGATACACGTTCCCATATCAAATCCCCCCCCCGTACAATACGGCACACAGGAGTTTGAAATCACATTTAGCTGCAATGTTGCGGGATTACTGGCATCACCCTGACATGCAAGGAGTGAATATGTTGAGCTAAGCAATGAGGAACCTTTCCGAGCGAATACTGAGTAAGTGCTTCCCTCAGTAAGAGTGATGCTTGCCCTACCATCGCTTCCGCTTGTGGTAGTTATAGTTCCGCCTGGAGACACAGGGGGAATATGAGTCAATATTATATCAGCTCCTTCTACTGCATCACCACTTCCCTCAAGGACTACCATAAAATATTGCGTGCATCCCGCCCCTTGGACGGTAACCGCTAAAACCACTAAAATCCCCAGCACCGCCAGCGAAATGAATTTATGTATTTTCATATTCTCTTTTATTTTTCACATCGTGTCAACGATATCCTGATCATAATTCCATTTTTTAATATCCTCAAGATACGCGGAACGATAAAAGGTACCGTTAAAGTAGTTAGATTCCAGAGGAGGTAATGCAGAGTTTCTATATGAAAGAGCATACCATTCACGATTTAGGTCGTAGCACTCTTTGGTGTCCATCAGATGAGTTTTAAAGCAATATATCTGGTTTGTCATCGACTCCACCTCACTGAGGGCGGCATCGGTGGCGACATAAATGACCCCCAAGTATACAATTTCTGCTGGTGGAAATAATGCAAGCCCCAACGCAATAAGCGGGTTGACTTTAGGAAAGTCCTCATACCATAATAGATACATTATACGCAGGTCCCCGTAGAATTCCTCATCACTGAAGAATTCAAAGGCAAGTTCCCTGTACTGGCTCTCATGCACGATTATATTCTCTTCATAATCCTTGTCTTTACATTTCCTTGTATTGAAATTTGCGTACTCCTTTGCATTCAACAGATAATGCCGGTAGTGGGAAGAAGGACTTAATTTAGTTTCCGTATCCTGCCAGACCTCTGCATCCACAACCCCCTGCTCTGATCCTTGCCCTCCTCCCCCCCCAGTATTGCAGATTGGTAATGGGCTTTTTGTTGTCCTTCCAGCAATGAACTCTACAATGCTACTTCCAAAGCTACCAGCCACCCCCCAGAAACCATCTGGAAACGCCTGTTTTTTATAAAACCCATATTTGCTGAAATCCCCGCCCACCTCCTCACAGTTTTCATCGAGAATTAATTGATGGGTGTAGCTGAAGGGATCAGAGACATTCCTGAAGTCCTCATTACTCTCATTGAATATGGTGAAGTTTTCATAATAAATCGGTATCACCTTCTCTTCCACCACCTCACCATCCTCCACGAGCCTGATGACAACTATCCCCTTATAGCTGAAAAGATGCCTAAATGGGTCGTCAACTCCAGACACCCATGATTTGCCGGTATCCATAGCCCAACTATAGCTTTCCCCGGACCCGACATTCACTGTACTGCATTCATCAGTAATCTGAAAAATAGACCATGGATTCCACGGCGCACACGCCACCCTGTTCTCGCCGGTGGCATCATAGGTCTCCAGCTTATACTCATGGTCCTGGGAATCAATATTCTCAAAGGTTACTTTGATGTAAACCTCATCCATATTGATCCACAGCCCTAACCCAGCCCACCAGCTCCCCCAAGTCGGCACATCAAGCACCTGAATCTTCACACATCTAATGTATCCTTCATCGTATTCAAACGTACACTCCTCCGACCCATATGCCTCCGTCACCGTTGAACGAACCTTCAGATTCCAGTCCACCCCCGCACCCGTGCTATCAGCACAATCGCCTCCAACACAAGCCTTTAGATAATACTCTGTACTATCATCCCCGTCGTTATTGAATGTGTCCTCAATCCACTCAGGTACCCACTCCATAGTTGCCTTACCCCCCTGCACCCCACCAGGACAATCAAGTGTCTTCCGGAGGATGTCGCCTGAGGGACTATCCTGGTAAATCTCAAATTTCACCGCAGTTCCATCAGCACAACCGGATGTCTCTGCGACCAACGACACACCCAGCTCCCCGTTATAAATAATCCTGCTTTCAGTCGCACATCCCGCACAGACCTTCTCCCCTGATACAGTAAAATAAACATTACTTATACTACACTGGGCATTAACCATCCCCATGAGAAAAATCAAAACCAGAGCCAGAATCACTACCCTACATTTCATACTGCTAATCTATTCGAAAATAAACAATAAAAGCTTGTGGAAAATAGGGATTAAACCGCTGACCATAGCATTAAGGGTTTTATTATAAAGTCGGCAGAACAGGAAAAACTTTGTAATGCAAATCTTTGCTTGCAAAGATTTTTCCTGAAAATCCTTCCAATAATATGTCCTTCAGATCTCAGATGTGAACAAGACAATTGAAAGACTGTGAGCCTGCAGTTATTTATTCACTGAAACATGAATATAATAAGAACAAAAAAGAGACGCATACAACACAACCCGTTTAAATCAAGGAGGTGTTCTATCATGACCAGAAAAACCCTGACCCTTATCGTGTTAATACTCTCAACAAGCTGGCTGAACGCCGCTGAAGCCAGCATCAAAGTTGATTCCATCGATGACGTATTAGGTGTCTGTGACCAAATCAACTACCCTGAATATAAAGACTACTGTTACGTCGACGTAGCGCCAGTTATCGCAGAATTAAACATAGGACAGGCCCTGGATATCTGCAAAAAACCTAAAGACCCGTGGGATCGAAGCGACTGCTACAAACACGTCGCAGCCGCCGTTTCAGAATCCGATCCAGGTAAAGCATCCACTATCTGTAAAAACATCAGCAACCCTGGAAGCCGCGACCTGTGCTACATCAAAATAGCAGCCAGCATCGCAAACCTAGACCCAGACAAGGCATTAAACCTCTGTAACAAAGAGATCACAGACCAACCCGCAAGATGTGACTGCTACCTAACCGTTGCAGAGGCTGCACCTAAGGAAGCATTACATGTCTGCGAAAAAAGTGAAGCAGGAGTATATGAATGTAATGCAAGCCTCTGCTATAAAAATATAGCTGAGGTCATCGCCGAAATAAATCCAGATAAAGCAATCAACATCTGCGGGCAATATTATGCGCACTGGGAGTCATGGGACTGCTACAACCGCGTCACATCAATAATCGGAAGACACAACCCCCATGTAGCATTAAATACCTGCAAAAAACTCAAAGAAGACCCCCTTCTAACCGAATACGGAGACCTATGCTACCTGAATGTCGCACCAAATATAGCTCGGTCAGACCCAGCGAAGGCATTAAGTGTCTGTGAAAACACCACATATTCATTATACCATGACTCGTGTTATAGAGATGTCGCGTCAGTTGTTGTGGAATCAGATATAGACAAAGCACAGGACATCTGCAGAGAGGTGGCTGCAACTGTGAGAGGTGGATGCTATGGGGGCATCACGGCATTCATCGCGGAATCAGACCCGGAAAAAGCCATAGGCATATGCTCCGACCTCGATGATTCAGAGGAAAGAGAAGACTGCTACACACATACGGCAAAGATAATCGCAGGACAATACCCTGAAAGAGCACTGGACATCTGCGGGGGGATGGGGGGGATGCTGAATTTCCTGGATAGAAACTCATGCTACAAAGAAATCGCACCCGGGATCGCACAATATTACCCTGCGAAAGCTGTAGAAATCTGCGAAGAGAAAGGAGGCCTGCTGGGTATCCTGCATCTGGGCAGGGACTCATGTTACATGGAAATAGCGCCCGGAATTGCGAAATCCAATCCAGAAAAAGCATTACATATCTGCGGAAGCATAGAAGACTACAGGGACAGGAATAAGTGCTATGAAAACGTTACGAAGACCTTTATACGCTATGATCCGGATGGGGCATTAGACACCTGCAAAGAGATTAAAGAAACCATGATCCAGG
This sequence comes from uncultured archaeon, assembly GCA_965602195.1. Lineage (GTDB taxonomy): Archaea > Altiarchaeota > Altiarchaeia > IMC4 > QMZM01 > CBFCYF01. The sequence continues at coordinate 17,476 of CBFCYF010000012.1, forward strand.
ATTTATGCTATAAAGAAGCCGCCCCAGTCATCGCCGATATCGTTGTAGGCAAAGAAATCAAAAGACAAGAAAATAGTGGAATGAATACAACAATAGATGAAATAGATACAACAATCATAGATGAAATAGATGAACTGGATATTATAATAGCAGCTATAATAGGGCTAGCAGTTATAATAGTAGTAGCATGTATTATGATAGGAAAAACAAAAAAACGAAAAGAAATAGATTTTGAAGGTGGTGGAGAAAGAAAAAGATACTGAAATCTAATCCATTATACCCGGATTCTTCCTGATCTCATACTGGAACACCATCGGGAAAAACAAGGCGGTTATCAAAGACATAGCAACAATAGCCGAGAAAATCTCCGGAGACAACTGATTATACGCTACGCTGGCAATCACCAGCTCCACACCCCCCCGGGAGTTCATAGCCCACCCCAGAAGATGTATCTGCCTGGGATTCAACCTAGTGAGTGGTCCTGCAAAAAGACTACCCAGAAACTTACCCACTATCGCCGCCAAAGTCAATACAACCAAAAGCCCATAAAAATCCATGTCCCCGGAAAGAGAAGATACATTAAACTTCATCCCTATGCTTATGAAAAAAAACGGGACAATAAGACTCATACTAACAACCTTCAGGTCACTGACCATCTTATGCTCCTCCCTCCTGCTCTTAATGGAAAGCTGGATGATCAACCCCGCAACCAAAGCACCCACCAACGTCCCAAGACCAAGGGTCTCTGAAATAACAGCAATCAACAAACCCACAATAAGAACTATGCTGAACTCACTTACCTCCGATTTCTCCCTCCGAATATACCTAAGGATCCCGGGAAGTATCCTGAAGACTAGATACGCCAGAATAATGAACGCCATAAACTCCAAAGGCAGCAGATAAAGCTGATTACCCCCTCCCTCACGAACAACAACTAAAATAACAGTAAGAAGAACCATGCCTATAACATCACCAATAGCCCCCGCACCCGTCATAATCTCCCCTACCTTAGTATTCAGTTTATTCAACTCCATCAGCAATATGGCTGTGGTTCCCTCTGCGGTAACAGACAAACAGACACCCACAATGAAAGCAGTGATGTTGTCACAACCAAGAAACTTCATGACTATAAACCCAAGAAGCAGAGGTATAGCTGACCCGAAAAAAGAAATCGTTGCCACATCCCTCTCCATCCTCTTCAGTTTTTTATAGTTAATCTCCAACCCCACCAAAAGAAGAAGGAATATCGCCCCCAACTCCGACAGGGTGGAGATGACCTTCTCCAGGGAACCGTCAGTAAAAACCATGTCATGGATGAAGGGAACCCCCAGACTCACACCAACCAGAATATGTCCAATAAACCTGGGCAGCCTCAGCCGATAGAATATCTCCGATATTACAAACGCTGCCATAAGACACAGAGTTAACGCCAAAAGAGTATGCTCCATTCTCCGTAATGTTATGGGGCTTTCCTATTAAAAAATATATCCTAGTACCTGCATCATTTAAGAATAAAAACGCTATAATTACCTACCAAGATGCCTACTGTAGAGTTCAGCTTCAGGGAACTGGATTCATTGCTGGGAGGGGGGTTTATCCCGGATGATCTGAGAAAGGATATCCCAATGCTCGGCGTGGATATGGAGAATATAGATCATGACAAGGTGACTGTGGAGGTATTCCCCAACAGACCTGATATGCTGTCTGTGGAGGGATTCGCAAGGGCTCTGCGGGGTTTACTGGATATCGAGACAGGCCTTAAAACCTATAAAGTCAAGGAATCCCCCATCAATCTCTTCGTGGAGAACACAGTGGACTCTGTAAGGCCCCACATAACCGGCGGCATAATCAAGGAAATAAAACTGGATGAGGACAGACTGAAATCACTGATGGACCTGCAGGAGAAACTGCACATCACACACGGAAGAAACAGGAGGAAGGTGGCCATAGGAGTCCATGACCTGGGCAACATCAAACCCCCCTTCACCTATAAGGCGGTAAAGCCCGATGAGATCTCATTTAAACCAATGGATATGGACACAGAACTAAACCTGCGGGAGATACTCGAAAAGCACCCTAAGGGCAGGGAATACGCCTGGATTCTGGAGGACTACGATAAATACCCGATAATCGTGGATGCAGACGATAATGTGCTGTCATTCCCCCCTATAATCAACGGCGAATTAACAAGGGTAACCGAAAAAACAGAAGACATATTCATCGAAGTCACAGGAATAGATGAGAAAGCAATCAACCAGGCCCTTAATATCCTGACCACATCCATATGCGACAGAGGAGGAGACATCTACTGCGTTAAGATAAAAAGAAAACTGCATCCTGAACCAGAGTCTCCCTGATGCTGGATACTATTCTAGTCGAGATGCAGGTATGGGGGCCTTATCCCATCATCTAATCTACTTGAAATCCCTCGCCCCAGCAATCAACCCGCCGATGAGGCTGCAGATAGCCCCAATAACCAAAGACACTATGGGGCTGAGTATAAGGCCGATGATGGGGAATATAAGCACGCTAAATCCATCCCCTATTGCGGCACCTATGAAACCCACTACGAGCTCGATTAACCCCGACACAAGACCTGATACAGCACCAAGTATCCCTCCAGCAACCGCCGCTGTAAGCAGATTCCCAGAGTGTTTCTTCACAACAATAAAGCCGGCGTATATACAAACACCTATGAAAACCACAATCGAAAGCAAACCTATAAGCAGAGAAATAATCCCTCCAACAATAGCTGCGAAAAATCCAAGAGCCGGCACCGCCGACCCAATTGTCGTCACAGCACTAATAAAACCCTGTATTAAGGCAATAGCAATTAATATAATCAACGGTATCTTCACAATACTTACATAGTCCTTCACATCTTTTCCCCCTATATCAGCCATATTCTACACCTCCGAAGACATATTGTCTTCTTATTAGAATCTCCTCCTTAAAAAAGCAAATCTATAAAAGCGATAAATGATTAATAACTTAATAGTAAATGAAAATTAAGAGGATAGAGACCAGGTCCTTTGCAGTATCAAAAAAAGCCGAAAAGGAGCTGCTGGAAAAAGCCGAAAGAAAATCCCTTAGCAGGACACTTGAGGGAATCGGCCATAAGGAAGAAGTTGAGGTAGAGAACTCCTACCTGCCCTTGGCTAGATTTGCGGTTTCCCGCCCGGAGATAGTCCAGAAAGGAGTACTGTCCACAGAAACCACCTATGAAACCAGAGAGAATTACTTTTACGTAGACCTGAGCACCCTGGATTTATACTACGTCGGCGCCCCTAAGATGGGGGCGCTGGATATAAAAACCTATGACCTACTAACGAAGATCATTGATCTGCCGGATGAAACATTAGAGCTTCTCGGGGAATTGATGAAGGGAATTTGGCTCTATTACGATGAGGTAAGTAAATCATCTGCCCGGCAACTCATGACCCTGGGTCTGATAAAGAAATTCAAAGAGAAATGGAGGGCTGTTTTCTCCGCAGTCTGGAGCGAACTCGGCTCCGAGGAAAAAGGTATTATGGTGAAAGACAGAGTTAAAGTTTCCTATAAACTACCCCCGTTCAGGGATGAGGGATTCAACCTCTCCGCACATCTCAGGGAGATCGACACAATCGTTGAGGAATACTCAAAGGATTCCATCCATTTCTCCACAGAGAAAATTGAGCATATGCTGTCACTCCTGTTCCAGGGTGATGTCTGCATAGATGAGGTGGTTTTCCTCCCCTACATCCAGAGAATCTATGTCAGAGAGGAGGAAAAAGAAAAAATCACCCCCAAGAAACATTTCCCTGTGGCGTTTTTCGGGGAATCGCCTGAAGCAGAACCCCAGGATTATGATGATATACGGGAGGGTGTGAAATTAAAACCCATCGCTCTGGCAACAGAGATCGGAAAGGATTGGGGGATCCCTGTGGAGGTTGCTACAATAAACTTCTCTGATGTGGCGGATATGGAGGAGGTGAAGGAGCAAATTATGGAGGCCATCGTCTATCCCCTCACAAACCCGGAATTGGCTAAGGAGTTTGGGAAGAAAGGGGGAGGCTCCATCCTACTCTACGGCCCCCCAGGTTGCGGGAAGAGCTATATAGCAAAAGCCACCGTTGGGGAATGCGGGGTTCAATTCTTCAACGTTAATATCAGCGATTTAATAGCGAAGGGGGCGGAGACGGAGGCAAAAAGCCTACACGACGTATTCCAGGATGCTCAGAAGGAGGCCCCATCCATCATATTCTTTGATGAGATAGATGCCATCGGAGGAAGAAGGACATCTACCATGGACTACGCAGAAAAGATGGAAATAGACCAGTTTCTCATGGAGATGGATGGCGTGGACAGCCTGGGAAAGGACATCCTGATAATAGCGGCAACCAACGTCCCGTGGAATATGGACCCCGCCCTGAGAAGATCAGTTAGATTCACGAAACATATATTCGTACCTCCCCCAAATACCACAGCAAGAGTCGGGATATTCAAGATCCACACCAAAGACAAACCCTTGGCAGATGATATTGATTTCGATAAGCTGGCTGAGCTCACAGAGGATTACGCCGCTTCAGACCTCAAGGCAATCTGCGACAGGGCAACGGAAATCGTCTGGAAGAAAGCGCTTGGGGGTGAGAGCAGGAGGAAGGTAACAATGGAGGATTTTCTTAAGTCAATTGAGGAACAGGAATCCTCCCTCAGGCCATGGTTTAAGCAAGCACAGAAAGAGCTTAGGGGAAGCGGCGAGAAAGAGATATTCCGTGGTTTCGCAGAATATATCCTTAAATACGGGGGCGGAGTGGATGAAGCCAAAAAACCCGAAATCGATTTCTCGGATGTGGGGGATATGGATGATGTGAAAGAAGAGATAAGGAAAACCGTGGTTTATCCCCTTGCAAGACCTGATCTGGCAGAGGAATTTAAAAAAGAGGCTGAATCCATCCTCCTATACGGCCCCCCAGGCTGTGGGAAGACCTATATAGCAAGAGCCACCGCCGGAGAATGTGATGTCTCATTCTTTAATGTTAACATAACCGACATAGTCTCCAAGGAGTTCGGCGAATCTGAGAGGAATATCGTGGAGATATTTGAAAGAGCCTCAAGGAATATACCTGCGATAATGTTCTTTGATGAGATAGATGCCATCGGCGGCAGGAGAGAGTTAACCTCCGGCACCGAAAGAAGATTGATAAATGTGTTCCTCACCCAGATGGACGGCTTTAAAGAAAACAAGGGTTTGATGGTGATAGCTGCCACCAATTCTCCCTGGATGATCGATCCCGCCCTGAGAAGAGCAGGCAGGTTCACCAAACAGATGCTCATCTCAAGACCAGACCTGAATGCGAGAAGGGAGATATTTGGGGTTCATATCAAAGATAAACCCGTTTCAGGAGACATCAACCTTGAAAAGTTGGCGGAGCTTACCTCAAGCTACTCCTCATCAGACATCAAGACCATCTGCGACAGGGCAACTGAGATTCCCTGGAAGGAGGCACTTGACGGGATGAAAGAAAGGAAGATAACTATGGACGACTTTATAGAAACAATAAAGAACACTAAATCCAGCCTAGCCCCGTGGTATAATCTAGCTAGAAAACAGTTATCGTCCAGTGGAGAAAAGGAACACTATACAAAGCTCTTTGAAGACATAGATAAGTTTGAGAAAGGATACATGTCTGGGGGAAATCTGAGGGAGACCGTGAAGATGGAAAGAGAGAAATTCGGAGACAGCAAGATCAGGAATCTGAAACGAGAGAAAGAGATTCTTGAGAAGAAGATCGAGATCGCAAAGACTAAATACCATAAAGGAGAGATAGATGAGAATGTCCTCAGAGATATAATAAATGAATACGAGAAGCAGCTGATAGATGTTGAATTAAATCTAGCGGAGCTGGAAGAAGACAGCGATGGAAACTAACCTTCTCCTTCAATAATAGATAGCGTTGGATCTACTCCCTGGATAAACAGTATCGTGTAATACCTGAAGAAGACGTAGATGGGCAGATTAACAAGAATTATGATATAGCTCAAAAGGAGGGAGATAAAGATCACAAAGAGTATAATGCAGATGAGAAGCAGGGCTGAGATAGATGACAGGATCCCCCAAACATCAACACTTAGCGCCCAGAATACAAGAAATACAGCAACTACTGCTACCGCGATGAACAGGAGTATCACCAGACATACTACTGACACCGTCATAGACAGGATGAAATATACAATCCCTGAAATAAGATGCAGACACAGATTTATTACTACGTAGATCAGGAACTGCAGCCAATCTTTTTTTATTAATCTAATTAATCTCTTCCAGCTGTTAATGAGTCCCTCCCCCTGAAGGTACATGACCGGGACCACAAAATCGTCGGTAAAGGAATGTATCAGACCTGTAAAAACGCTGAGGGGGATAATAAGGGCAACTGTGATCAGTAACCCGAAGATAAGGAGAAACAGGGTAATCCCCTGTGAAAGTTCCAGGTAACCTAAAAGAGATAGGATGAGCGGTGAGAAAGAGACAAGAATGATTATGATTGCTACCAAAAAAGCTGAAATTCCAAGAACCAACCTGAACAAAAACAGGCTGAATCCGTTCCCAAGAAATCTCTTTAATCCCGCCACAATCTCTGTTTTCTCCCTTACCACGGAGTCCAGAAAGATGAATGAAAAAACCGCCGAGATGTAGGTGAATATTAATACCAGGGACACGATGAATACTATCACAATAAACGCTATCAACAAAACATCTCCTGAAATCCACTGTGGAATCTGTAGGTCTTCTGCGATGCTGGAGAGATCACCTGAACCGATCCGTGTATTGAAATTCCCTCCCCCGCCACCTAGGCCCATCAAAAACACGATCAGGGCTAATTTCAGCCACAACCTGATCTGGATGGGATTAAACAAGAGCTTCTTTGTTCTTTTAAGACCCGGCTCAACCGAAGACAGCGCACACCACTTCTCCATTTTATAAATCAGATATCCTCATATCTTCCCATCACACCCTCCCAGGTCGGGAGGTTTGTTTGACAGCCCCATTTCTCTATTATAAAGGAAGCAGTAGCATTCCCTATCTTCACTGAGTCATAGATGTCATAGCCCCTTAAATGAGCGGTTATGAATCCTGCATTGAAGGCATCCCCTGCACCTGATGCGTCTATAACCTTGGTTTTATGGGGGGGTACGTTGATTCTTGTGGTTTTGGAGTAGATGGCGCATCCTTTTTCTCCCTGGGTGATGAGGAAGGTGTTCGGTCCCAGCTTGAAATCAGGCCGGAACCCTATATTCTTGAGATGCTCCAACTCATGTTGGTTTATAACCAGGATGTCTGTATTCTTCAGAATTTTATAGAATTTCTGGGTTATTTTCTTGAATTTGAACACCCCGTATCCTGGATTGTATACCAGGAAGTTGTTTCTGCAGCATCTGGCCACCCTTCTTTGCAGGTCGAGGTAGGTTCTGGCCATATAAACACATTTAACCTCCTTCATCAATTCCTTGTCAAACTCCAGTTCATTCAGTTTCTCTGTGACCCCCTTATAGAAGAAACTTATCTGTTTTCCGTTTTCCTTGAAGAACAACGAGTTGGTTGTATCCCCGAATATTCCCTTCAGGAACAGTTTGATTCCCAGATTCTGCATATATTTCCTGTAGTCCTCAGCATCAGTACCTATGACCGATACCAGACCTGTTTTTATGCCAAGTGCCTTGGCAACGACTGCTGTGTTCGCACCCATACCACCGTAGAATTTATGGCATTTTATCACCTCCGAGGCTTTGTTGGTTTTCGGAATCCTATCCACCTCGTAGAAGTAATCAATAGCTGTGTCGCCGAAAACAAGCAGATCTAGTTTTTCATCTGGATTAGGCATAAATATATTTACAATTAAGATAAAATATCATTTAGGGTACTATGAAAATTGTGATCTCACTTGGGGGCTCCGTTGTCGTTCCGGAGAAAATCGATAAGGAATACGTTAGCAGCTTCGCAGGCTTCATAAAGGAACTCTCTGAAAAACACTCCCTTGCTCTGGTAGTTGGCGGGGGCAGGACTGCAAGAGAGTATATTGAGGTGGCCAGGGGGTTTGGGTCATCCGAGACGTTCTGTGATATGATCGGGATTAACGTCAGCAGGATAAACGCCATGCTCCTCATATCCGGCATCGGTGGGGGAGTGAATCTGTTGCCTTTTGGGGATCTGGTGTCTGCAAGGAAAGCATTTGAGGATGGACAGATTGTTGTGATGGGCGGTGCTCATCCGGGGCAGTCTACTGATGCTGTGGCCGCTCTTCTGGCTGAGTTTATAGGGGCTGATCTCTTCATAAATGCCTCTGATGTGGATGGCGTGTATGACCGGGACCCTCAAAAATATGGGGATGCCAGAAGATATGATAGAATATCTACAGGGGATTTGCTTGATATCCTGAAATCCAAGTCCCTCAAAGCCGGGAAATATGAGTTGATAGATATTCTGGCGGTTAAAGTCATCCGGCGCTCCGGGATAAAGACGATCTTCTTGGACGGAAGGGATCTTAGGAATATGGGTGCTGCGATAGATGGGAGGGAATTTGTCGGCACCGTCATCGGGGATTATCAGGGGTAATCATTTGCTTGACCGAAGTCATTAAGTCCATGGTATCCACACTACCGTTTGATTTAAGGATGCAGATGCTATCTCCTCCTGCAGCAACACCAACACCATCTCCTGCCGGGTTAGTGGTTGTTGATGTTGTGGTAGCAGTACCTTACTCGATGGTGAATCTCCAGAAGTAAACATCCCCCATCCCTACTGTATCATTCACTCTGGCAACACAGTCATAGGTTTTTTTGGAGACATATGCTGGGTTCGTGTTTGGAGTCATCACAAACCGGATATAGTTTCCTGTTATGAAAAGAAGGGTTTATGTACTCTATGACTGGTCAGGCTGTATCGGCAGGAGGTATGCCCGGACGATGAGATCGGTTCTGCGTTACAGTAGATTATGACTCACTGAGGGATAATACGGTCACCATCAGGGATAGAGACACTAGAGAGCAGGAGAGGGTAAGATCGATGAACTCTGCAGGAATCTGATTCATTAACTCTAGGAAACAGTAAACGTCCAGTTCAGGGGTGCGAACGCGGATTGGCTTGCGTTGTCTGTACACTCCACGTTCCATTTATACGTGCCAGGTGATACACTAGTTATCATGAAGTTATTGACGCTTCCGTTGATTATGCTGCTGTTTGTTTGATCAATCTGCCAAGTACCAGATATGTCCGTCCACAGGGAGCAACTCACGATAAAGTGATCATCTATTGGATTATACTGGAATGTGACAGATTTTGGGATCGTGGTTGTGGTGGTTGATGTTGTTGTAGATGTAGTGGTTGATGTCGTAGTTGAAGTGGTTGTTGTCGTGGTTGTTGTTGTGATTGAGTAGTCAATCAAAAGATAAGGTTTATGAGTGGGGTGTGTAGGGCCAAAAAAGTGAACATCATGTGTATCCCAATCTGGTGGGACGCAATTACAAGTAGTTAATCCCTCTGTAGAACCTCGTAGATGTAGGGTGTACTGAGTCTGCCCAATATTATATTCATTTCTGATGAAATCGGTTACATCCCAGGATTTCCAGCCGGTGCTTGATATGTGCACAGTATCCTGATGGGTGAGAGAGCCTGGATCATAAGCTGAAGCACATGTGGGACAAGGGACGAACACGCCAGAAGTACAAGTAACCGCATTCCATCCATCATTGGTTGAACTGCCGACATAGACGTCTTGATTATGATTAACTTTTTGAACCCGAAGATAAAGACTAGCGCTGTTGATAGTTATTCCGGGAGGTAGAGCGGCTACACTAAACCTGAGGGTGGATCTCTCTCTCATCCGGGTCTTATAGGTTCCTCCAGTATGAGTATAACACAGGTATCCTGCGCGAATCTTGCCACTATTATCAGGTGAGTGGCAACAGCAAAAATTACCATCCATACTATAGCAACCCGGCGGGCCACATGAGACGCCCCCCTTTGGGCTTGTCGACTGGTAACTACTCGAACACGATTGATCTGAATAGATATTGGCTTGAAGGGCACTAACAATACTTTGTGGAATGGAGATTAAGACTAATCCAAATATTATTAATGCTATTATTTTTCTAAATTTAAATTTCATTTTAATAATATCACTTATATAAACAAATTTATGGTACTGGTAAACTTTTTATACCTATTCCTTTCATGCATTCATCAAACTCTTCATTAGATTCCCATTGACAATGCTCATCTATACACCTACATTTAGTTAAGCTGTAGCATTTGGATGATTCGTCTGGCTGAGAGGATGTTTTTAATTTAAGTAAGACATTTTGTAGAGCACAAAACTCTCCATTGGAGCCTCCAGAGATGCAATCACTATCTGATTGACATTTTTCTTCTTCCTGAGCAACAACTTCGGTTTTAGTCACTACTCCATCGGCTTTATCCACCCAGATTTTAACTGTTTCATTGTATTCACTCATCCCGATAATTGAATTCCTTGTTCCGGTGAAAACAAGGAAGGTTTTTGTTCCCTCAATTACTGATTCCCTATGTGTTATTTCATCAATAATACCATTTCTTAAAACATTGGCTTGCATCTCTTTAGTAGCTATATCTCCTGGTTCCTCCTCCGGGATCTTCTCTTGAGAAATAAAAATAAA
>CBFCYF010000013.1:0-27629 GCA_965602195.1 uncultured archaeon
CTATAATTGATGCCCCAGGACACAGGGACTTCGTTAAGAACATGATTACCGGAACATCACAGGCGGATGCTACGGTCCTGATATGCTCAGTGAAGGAGGGGGTTCAGCCTCAGACCAAGGAACATGCCTTCCTGGCGAAAGCAATGGGGGTCCCTAATATGCTTGTTGTGATGAACAAGATGGATGCCGTGAATTACGATGAGAGCAAATACAATGCGGTGAAGGGGGAACTCAGTAAATTACTGAAGAGCATCGGCTACAAGGTAGATGAGATTAACTTCACCCCACTTTCCGCCTTCGCAGGAGACAACATTATCAAAAAAAGCGACAACCTCAGTTGGTATAAAGGACCTACATTCCTGGAGGAATTAGATAAATTAGAGGCTCCTGAAAAGCCGACAGGCAAGCCCCTCAGGTTGCCGATACAGGATGTTTACACCATAACCGGGGCTGGGACGGTCCCGGTGGGTAGAGTGGAAACCGGAGTATTAAAGCCAGGGCAGAAGGTGATATTCATGCCCTCAGGGGCAATAGGGGAGATTAAGACCATTGAGATGCACCATGAGCAGCTGTCACAGGCTGTGCCCGGAGATAATATCGGCTTTAATGTGAGGGGTGTGGGAAAGAACGACGCAAAGAGAGGTGATGTGCTTGGACCAGTAGACAATCCCCCGACAGTTGCGGAGGAGTTCACTGCCCAGATAGTTGTTTTACAGCATCCTTCGGCACTCACAGTAGGCTATACGCCGGTATTCCATGTGCACACAGCTCAGGTGGCATGTAGATTCACTGAATTAGTTAAGAAGATTAACCCAAAGACCGGTGAAGTCACAGAAGAGAATCCGCAGTTCCTTAAGACAGGGGATGTTGCGGTTGTTAAGGTTAAGCCAACAAAGCTGCTGGTTATAGAGAAAGCCAAGGACTTCCCTCAGCTGGGTAGGTTCGCCATCAGGGATATGGGTCAGACGGTGGCTGCGGGGATGGTCATAGATGTTGTCCCAAAGAAGATGTAGGGTAGGAATCTTCTTTTCTTCTTTCTATCTACCTTTTTTTATATCCCTAATCCAAGTATTATTTTCGTATGTAGTTTAAGATGGAGAAGGCTAGAATCATCCTTGTAGGGAAGGACCCGAAGGAACTGGAGGATATGTCGGATCAGATTATCGCGGTTACTGAGAAGACCGGCGCCGATTTTTCTGGGCCGATTCCTCTGCCCACCAGGCATCTGAAGATAACAACCCGAAAATCCCCGGATGGGGAGGGAACCGCTACCTGGGAGAGATGGGAGCTCAGAGTCCATAAGAGGATAATTGACATAGACGCAGATGAGCGCTCCCTGAGGCAGGTTATGAGGATCCAGATCCCGGATGGAGTGCATATTGAGGTTGAGCTGACAAGATAATGGTTCTTCAGGCTCCGGGTTCTCTGATAGTGAATCAGGTGACGTATTCTGCTATATTTTATAATAAAGCATATTAAAACCTGAAATTCCAATAATCTACTTTATATACCATTGGTTAAGTGCAGTTGAGCGACCGTAGGAAGCGAAACGCACCCGCATGTCAACTGGGCGTGACAGTTGGCTCCCGTAGTGTAGTCCGGCCAATCATTCCGGCCTTTCGCAACCGGTTAATGTTGAAGAAAGCCGGTGACCCGGGTTCGAATCCCGGCGGGAGCACTTCAACCTTTTTCTTTAGAAAAGAAAAACGTTGACGAAAAAGAAAGGAATTTCCTTCGGAAATTCAACAATTTTTTCTTTCTTTTAGTGTCGTCGAGCATCAGCGAAGACGGCATAAAGCGTGAACCGATTTCGCGGTTCAAAGAAAAAGGAATCTGCTTCGCAGATTCAGTAATTTTTTTAAATGCGAAGACTGCACCCTCATGTGAACTGAGTGTGGCAGTTCTTCGCAACCCCGGCGGGAGCGCTTTTTCATAAGGTTTGGTTTCGACACAGTTTTTGAGTGGAGAAACTGCTTTAACTTCACTTAAACCAGGGATAATCCCTTAACAACCTTCAGAAACTCAGATGCATCATCTATTGCTTCTCTTGCATCCACCTCAGAGCATAACTCCCCTGAATACTGGATGGCATGCCTTGACATCCTGTACGAATCCAGGATATCAAGGAACCTCGTTAACTCCTCATTCCCTCCAAACTCCTTTTTCAGGAAAACACTCAGACAATAATGGCTTCTCTCCTTATAACCCTTACTGAACAGGAGGGCTCGAGCTGTATGAAACATGGACATATAAGCAAGAAGGAAGGTAACATCAAAATAATCCTCATGAAAATTTCCCCTAGCTCTCTCCAAGAAATGCCTGGCAAGTTTAAAGGAGTTCTCAATTTTTTCCCTCTCGATTCCTGTCTTCCTCAGCAATCCTCTTTCAAAACAATCCTGTAAACTCACAGTCGCCCCCCTTCAAGCAGTATATTATTCCTAAGCACTGATCCTGCGAAACTGTCGCCTTTCTTTACAAGGTTCCTCCATTCACCCAGCGTCAGTTTTGTCACATCCACTTTTTTATCTGCATCCTCCTCCAGCTTCCTAAACGCATCCATATCTACTTTTTTTTGCTGTGTAACCACCAACACATCTATGTCGCTGTGTTCTGTGAACTCCCCGCTGGCGTATGCTCCATAAACTGCAAGCGTTGTAATGTCCTTATTTTTCTCTAAAAGTTTTTTTATAAAACCACTTTGTTTCAGAGTTAAGAGGAACCATGTTTTCTTTAGTTCTTTAACTAGAAAATCTTCATTGTTCAGAGAGAATAACCGGGAGTTAGCAACTTTTTCTTCCTTCAGTATTCCCTGCTTTTTGTAGAGGTTTAGATACCTCTCTGAGGTTTGTGGGCTTATTTTAAGGGTTCTGGCTAGGCCCTTTATGTGAATCTTTGAGTTAGGATTCTTCAGGAAGAATTCCAGTGTTTCCCAGCCCTTGAATTTTCTCCATTCCTTTAGCATATTATATCATACGATAGTTTGATATATAAATCTATCGTTTGATGATCTATGTTTCCTTCCTTCCATAAACAATGGTTTGGAAAATGCGTGGTGCTGGGCTTAATCCACTTCTCTCTTATAAAACCGCTGATATGTAATGATTCGAACCTTTCAGGCATAGTTCCGGAGGGGGCAATTTTTTTTCTTTATCGTCTTCCTCCAGGCAAGGTGACTCCAGTAAATTCTATCAGCTTAAAAACTCTTCACGCCATTATTTAAATAAACAGTTCAGCTAAGATGACCCTCGATCTATCATTCAAGGAGAGAATAAAGGAATCAGGTAAGATATTTATTGTAGGGGTCGCAGGCGACAGCGGCTCAGGTAAAACCACCTTCGCAGGAGGCATAAAAAAGATTCTAGGGGAAGACCTTGTCAGCTCCCTCTCCCTGGACGACTACCACCTAATGGACAGGGCGGAAAGAAAAAAAGCCGGGGTCACGCCATTAAATCCGAAAGCAAATAACCTGGACCAGCTGGCCAAGGATCTAAGCAGACTTAAACAGGGAAAGCAGATAATGAAGCCCGTCTACGACCACTCAGACGGAACATTCAAAGAACCAATTGCCTTCAAACCAACCAACGTAGTAATAATTGAGGGACTACACCCCCACTACACAGACAAGCTAAGGGAGCAGTCAGACTTTAAGATATTCGTCGACCCCGACAGAGAAATAAAAAGGAGATGGAAAATCAAAAGAGACGTTGAGGAGAGAGGGCACCTGCTGGACGACGTCCTTAAGGAGATGATGATAAGGGCACCAGACTACAAAAAATACATCGACGTCCAGAAAATATATGCCGAAGTTGTGATAAAAATCCATGCCTCCCGGTTCACAGAAGAAAAAGAGGTATACTCGATAAGGCTCATACAGAGGATACTGGACATGCCCCTTAAGGAGATGGACTTATCCATAGACCTATCCACCCTGCTCAGGCTCTCCAAAAAAAACTTCTCCCTTGAATTCCAAAACGACGACTACTACGGCCACAACGTCGGAATACTTACAATGGACGGCCAGATCCACCGGGACGTAGTCGAAGACCTTGAGGCAAGGATATGCAGATACACCGGCAGAGACGGATTCCATCTATTCAAAAGAGAAAGAGAATATATCACAACAACAAACCTGGCGCAGCTGATTGTCTGCTGGCGTTTCATGGAAAAAATAAACTACATCCTCTGCCGGTAACTTAATCCCAGTATGCGTTCGTCATATACTGCTGAACCATCCTCTGCGAATTAAAAAAAGATGCGTTCAGGGAAATAGAATTTTTCATCATATTAATCCAGGACTCCCTGTCTTTATAGAACAAATCCATGATCTGCGCAAGCTTACAGTATAAGTCCTCAACACATCTCCTGTGACTGTCTTTCCCAGCCTCTAAACCGCCGATAGACCAGCCTGTTATCCCCTCTATGTGGCCCTCAATCCACCACCCATCAAGGACGCTGAAATTAAGCACCCCATTCAAGACAGCCTTCATTCCCGAGGTCCCGGACGCCTCCCTCGGTTTCTGGGGGGTATTCAGCCATAAGTCAACTCCCCCCACGAGCTTTTTAGCGATGCCCATATTATAGTTTTCGATGTAAACAAGCTTAACTTCATCCCCCAGTCCATCTACATACGACACAATCTCTTTTATCAACTCCTTACCTCTATGGTCCTGTGGGTGGGCTTTCCCTGCGAACACCAACTGTATCCCCCCGGATTTTTTTACAATTTCTTTCAACCTCCCTATGTCATCGAAGATAAGTGTAGGTCTCTTGTATTCTGTCATCCTCCTTGCAAAACCAACCGTCAGTGGTTCATATACCATCCCCAGGTTGTATTGACGGTTAATGTAATCTATCAGGTCTTTCTTAGATTCCATGTGTGCTGCCCAAATCTCCCCATCAGGTATCCCAACACCATACCTGAAGAGGAACGGATCCCTTCTCCAGTCAGCTATATGCTTATCATACAATCGCTGAAAGCTTTCATTGATCCATGTAGGTGGGTGGACTCCGTTAGTTATGGAGTTGATTGCGTACCCGGGAAACATACTTCTTGATATCTCCCCGTGTTTTTTCGCCACTCCATTAATATATTCACTTAGATTAAAACCCAGCAGGGTCATATTCAGGTACTCTCCGCCCCCGTATTTTTTGATTAAGTCAAGGCTCATGTAATCTCTGAGTAAATATTCAACCAGGCTGTAGGGGAATTTATCATGGCCTGCGGGGATTGGTGTGTGGGTTGTGAACACACATTTATCTCTTACCTCATCTACTACATGGGAATCGAGTTTGTTTTGGTTTCCTTTTATGTTCTGGTTTAACAGCTCCAAAACCAGGAGACTTGAATGTCCCTCGTTCATGTGATATTTCCTCACACTAAACCCTAGTTCGTTGAGCATCCTCACCCCCCCAATACCCAAAACTATCTCCTGCTTCAGCTTATTGCCTTCGTCGCCCCCATATAGATACCATGTTATCTGTCTCTCACCTGCATCATTTTCTGCTAGATTCGTGTCCAGAAAAAGAACAGGAACCTTGTATCCGGTTATACCCACTATGTTGTAAAGCCATGCCCGCACAGACACCTGCTTTCCCCCTACAGGCACAGTTACTTTATTCTCCAAGCAAGTCATATAATCTGCTGGATTCCATTCAACCTCATGTTCCATCTGGTTTCCCCCCTCATCAAGCCTCTGGTAGAAAAAGCCTTTTTCATTAAGCAAAGTCACCCCGACAGCAGGAACCTTAAGGTCAGCGAATGACTTCAGCGTATCTCCTGCGAGAATACCTAATCCCCCGCAGTATGTTGGAATCCTCTCATCTAATCCGACTTCCATCGAGAAATAGGCTATTCTATCTTCCCTGTCTTCAGGTAGGTTATCCATATCTGGTTTTTATTTGAAATTGTTTTGTTAAATAGCGGTTTAAGGCCTTATCCCAGAGGATGCACGTCCTTCCCACAAAGAAATGAGTTATTCGAAATCACAGTACTCACAGGGCCCCATGGTTTTGTTTCCTAACTGAAAGTTATAGGCTTCGGTTATATTACGGAAGCATATCAACTCATCCAGGGGAATCATATATCTGGGATAGTAACACTTGCAGTCATAGAACAGCATGGTCTTCTTGCTCCCCACATAGAGGGTTCCTCTGGGACAGCCGAGTTTATGGCAGTCTATGTCCGATTTTATGGTGGTTGTGGTGGTACTGCTTGTGGTTGTGCTGGTGGTTGGAATACACTTAAGTGGCGGGGGACACTCTTCTATGTTATCCACTATGCTACCATTAAAGCACACGTATTTCACAACCGATATCGTTTGGTTTATGATTCTACTGCAATTACATTCCATGTCCTCATCAAGAGGTGGACAGAATTCGGCATCTGGGACCACCAAACCAGTATAGCACACATACATGATACGTTCCTCGCATGATGGGCAACCCCTAAGAAGAACTACAATGAGAATAAGGGATAACAACGCCGTACCAGCTAAGGCGAGATAGAGCTTCCCTGGCTCTTCTCTGCCATCTTCAGTCCCCCCTACCATATCCTTAAGAGACATTTTATAGGTTATCTCTTAGAATCCCTGAAATAAAAGATGAGGTTGTAGATTTATCCTCCTGTTTCTCATACTATATTCAGATGGAATGAAAATTTTATATCGGAATCTAAGACACGGGATCATCAAGGTTAAGATAGAGAACCTGGATGATCTGTGGTATCTGAGCAGTGTAGTTAAGAAAGGTGATGTTGTGAGGGGGAAAACAGAGAGGAGGATTGAGGCTAAGTCAGATATCACAAGAAGCGGAAAAAGCGAGAGAAGAACCGTAAGTATGGAGATACGGGTTGAGAAGACCGACTTCAGATCAGATGCCGACACCCTCAGGATCGCAGGAACCATAGAGCATGGACCTGAGGACATAGTAAGTGTCGGCTCACACCATACCTTTAACATTACTGAGGGAACAACAATCAGCATAAAAAAGGGTAGATGGTTTAACGAGGAGATAGAGAGGTTGAAGGAGGCCGAGAGAGCCACCCTCAGACCAAAGATTCTTATAGCGGTTATCGATGAAGGTGAAGCAAACATCGGCCTGGTGAGGGAATCCAAGGTCAAATACTACAGCCTGTCAAAGGCAATTGGAGGTAAATACGACACTAAAGGTAGGGGAGGCAGGAAGACGGAGTTTTATCGGGATACGGAGAAATTCATACTCGACACCCTGAAAAGAGAGAACATATCCTCTGTGATAATAGCTGGGGCGGGATTTGAAAAAGACAACTTCCATAGTTTCCTTAAGGAAAGAAACCCGGAGGTATGTAAAATGGTGATTTGTGAGGGGATAGGATCATACGGCGTTAACGGCATAAAGGAGGTGATGAGCAGGCCGGTAATGCAGAAAATCAGCGAGGAGATAAATGCGGCCAGAGAGATACGGTTGGTTAACAGAGCCCTTCAGGAGATAGGGAAAGACTCGGGTTTATGCATCTACAGTATGGGGGATTCAGAAAATGCGGCAGATATTGGGGCAATAGAAACACTCATCGTATGTGATGATCTCTTCCTGAAAGAAAGGGGACGTGTTGAGCGTGTAATGAACACAGTAAGAGTCAGGAAGGGAAACGTTCATCTGATAAATCATGAAGGAGAAGCCGGGCAGCAGTTGAATGCCCTTGGAGGGATTGCTGCTATACTGAGATTTAAGGTGTGAAATGTGGTTGTTTTATTCAACAGTGGCGTGTCTTTTCTTCATATCAGCTTCACCGGTCTTCCTCTCTATCATCAATCTGGCTATGATCCCGTCAAAGAATATCATCACAGTATCCTCGAATAATGTACCCAGCGGCGTTAGTGTTGAGTGACGTCCCTCTATCTGGTGTTTAAGGTGGTCTTTTTCTATATCCATCTTGGTTCTCCCCTTTATTGTTACCTTATAATCCACTATTTTGCCCAGAGTTGAGTTGGGGTAGGATGTGATGGCCAGAGTCTTGGAGCCTACCTCGTTTTTTGCGATTTCTGTAGCACTCACTATGGATTTTGTTTCACCGGAGCCGGAGACCGCAATCAATAAATCGTTTTTTGTCATCGCGGGTGTTACTGATTCCCCGATGACATAGGCTGTTAAACCTAACTGAACCATGCGCATGGCAAATGCGCTGGCGGCCATACCTGATCTTCCGGCACCCACCACAAATATCCTGTCAGTTTCATTAACTGCCTTCACCATCTCATCTATTTCTCCGTCATCCAGCTTATCGATGCATTCAGCGACATGCTTGACTATCTCGTCCATGGCAGTTTTAAGAGGCATTTTAAATCACATTTTATATGGGAATATACTTGGAATGGATAAAGATAAAACATCCGGATTCTTATTTTAGCATCTACATCTAATTTATTTAAAATGG
Source organism: uncultured archaeon (assembly GCA_965602195.1). Classification (GTDB taxonomy): domain Archaea; phylum Altiarchaeota; class Altiarchaeia; order IMC4; family QMZM01; genus CBFCYF01. The sequence goes on from CBFCYF010000013.1 coordinate 8,411, forward strand.
AGGACGCTAGGATTGAGGACATAATCAGGAAAAGGATGGTGAAGATTAATCCATCAGCAACGATTAAAGACGTTGCAAAGATTATGTATGAGAGTGGAAGCACCTATGTTCTCTTAGGCGATGATGAGATAAAAGGAATTATAACAGAAGGTGATCTGAAACGGGCGATGGCAGAGGGGCTGGATACATCATCAGAGGCGACGTCTATAGCGAGTGAGGATGTCATAAAGATAGAAAAAGGGGCTGGAGCAGAGGATGCGGCAATAGAATTCTTTAAAAACAAGATAAAGCATCTGCCGGTTGAGGATGATGGGGGAATAATTGGGGTCCTGAGTATCACTGACCTGACGTTTTTCCTGTCAAAAAGCCCCCTGTATTTCCTGAAGGAATTTTCTAAAGCAAAAAGTATCGAGGAAATAAGGGAATCCCATCAAAAATTTCAGAGATATGTTCTTGAGGTTCTTCCAAAGGAATTCGGAAAAGAGGGCGTTGATTCTCAATACATGGGAAACATAATCTCGATGATAAATGATGAGATTCTGGTGTCGGTTACAAAAATTTGTATTAAGGAGTTGGGGGAGCCGCCCTGCAGATTCTCGTTTTTTGTTATGGGAAGTGAGGGAAGGAGGGAGCAGCTGTTAAGGAGCGACCAAGATAATGCCCTGATATTTGAAAAAAAAGAGGGGGAGGGATACTTTCTCAGGCTCGGGAAATCAATCCACGACTCTTTATTAAAAATAGGGTTTTCGGATTGTCCGGAAGGCTATACTGTTGGGAATGATATGTGGGTAAAATCATTGGATGATTGGTTGAAGAAGGTGGAGCACTGGGCATTTGCTATGTCGGCTAAGGATCTGCTGAATCTCTCGGTTTTTGCCGACATGAGGCATGTGTATGGGGGGGAGGAACTCTTTGATAAACTCAGGGAGAAACTATTCACTCTATGTAGGAATGAGAGGATATCCACAAGTCTTCTTGGGGTGTCTCTGGAGTTCTCGATTCCCGGAAATCCTAAGGAGATGAACTTAAAGACTGAGGGTCTTCTGCCTGTGATCGCGCCAATCAGAATCCTGAGCCTTAAATTCAACATAAAAAGCACAAACACATTTGACAGGATAGAGGAACTGTGTGCGGAGGGGGATATAAGTGATGAGCTGGCATCGAACCTGAAGGTCGCCTACAACTTCCTTAAGGCCCTGCATTTCGTGGTCCATACAGAGAACATAAAGAAGGGAAGAAAGGATGTGAATAAACTGAATCTAAAGGATATTCCGAAGATAAAGGCGAAATTCCTCAAGGATTCTCTGAAAACGATATCAGAGTTTCAGGGGCCGATGAGGGGGAGATTAATGTGGTTGACGTCCGGGTTTGTCTAGATTACGCAGTTGCTCAAGCCCCCTACATACGCTGATGATCCTTGGTTTACCTCTCTCAAGTGCGTGTAGGAACCGCGGATTATTTCTTTGTCTGTTTTCTATATAATCCAGCCGCTTTCTGAAATCCATCTCCCTTCCCCCTAGATTAGATAGGTCAGCGTAAACGATGATCTGTTGTTCGATGCTCATAGGTAAAAGAAGTGATGCCTTTATGTTGGAAAACTCTTCCCTGCAGGGATAATCCTCATCCAGGAATTCTTCATAAACGATGAAATGGGATATTATCATCTGCGACAACCTTTCCAGCTCTTCCTTATTTACAGCTATTCCTAACTCATATCCCATGTCTTTGATGTACAGTGCGCCTCTTATCTCATGAAAGTTTTGATTTACGTTTAACAGCCGACCGATATCATGGAGGTATCCGGCGATAGCAACCTCCTGGGGGTTTATCCCGAGAGGGGGGTTGTGGTTGATTATGTCAATTGCGGTTTCCTTTGCTATTTTATAGGTGGCTTCGGAGTGACCTAAAAAAGCTGATTTGAACTTATGTTGCGTTGGATTAGCTTTAGAGAATAGTTCCTTAATCAGCTTTCCGGCATCAGATTTGGATATCAACTTCCATCCCCCTCCTATCATCTTTATTTATCATGTAAAAAAAATCGGCGGCATTGCCATCTAAAGAAGGTAGTTTTCCTTGCGTATCAACCGATGTAGCGAGATGTAAACTCTCTTCTTTTACCTATTTTCAGCAGCTCCTTGGGTGCCACTTTATAAGAAATAAGCTTCTTTAACTGGAACTGGAAAATGTTGGCTGAGAGGTAGGCATCTGCTGCTGCTGAATGTCTGTATGAATCATCTAAATCATACATTTCAAGTAGATCATCAAAGACGTCTATGTTTTTCCTGATACCCTGTCTCTTAGATAGGAACCGCTCCACAGGTAGTATGTCAACCCACCTCGGTTTGAATTTAAGGTTTTGTTTTTTGAAGTACCTTCCTAGGATTCCAACATCAAATCCAATGTGACAACCCACGATGATACTACCCTCGAGTTTCTCAAGGACTGTATCTGCGAGTTCCTCAAATTTTGGGGCAGGTTCTATGGCCTTTAGGTCTATGCCGTGGATCTTGATTGATTTAGCATCCATCTCCCCTGGTTTTACGAAAGTCGAATAATAATCGCTTATCAGAATCTTTGTCCCAAGCATAGGGACTACGGCAAGGGACAGGATTCCTGCTTTTTTCACATCCAGGGACGTGGTCTCTAAATCCAGAACACTAAATTTTGTTTTAGACAGCATATTTACTACCAATGAATTTTTTGAAATCCGATAGAATCTTTTTAGACTCCCTGAGGAGTATCTCATCGATTCTCTCTATTTTATAATAGAACCTCTTTCTCATCCCGATATCTGATATAACCTTGTAGGATTCAAGAACCTCTGCGACTACAAGGGTATGTTTTTCCAGGAGCCTGCATCTTTCTTCGGTATTGTTGATATCACGTATCCCGGAGTCCAGGGAAAGGGCTCTTATGCCGTTTACCATCGACTCATAATCATTCTCCCCAGATACGCAATTCCTTGCGGAAAGAGATATTGCCTCCTTTTCTCTGCCTTCCATGGCACCGAGAAAGAGCCCATATATCCGCCGACTTCCATGAAAAAACCGGGCGTCACATAAATCCACTAGATTCACACCAAGGTTTTCTATAAACCCCCCAAGTTCCTCAACGTTGATTATTTCCAGATACCCGCTATCAAATCCAATACCATTCAACATGGATTCAACGTCTGATACGAGTTTGCTCATTTCATCGGCTGTTTCACCTCTATAAACGATGATAGAGTGTATCTCGGGGTAAATCAATTCCTTCCTTCCTGCGATCCCGACTTGTATCCAGGAGAACTCCGGCCCGGATTCTTTTACATAATTTCTTATTGCTCTTTCAAGGATCAAATCATACATACCTGATGCAACACGCGAGATCTCCGGGAAATTTATCTTCGATGCGATATCCTCTATACACCCCAGGATATTTCGCATTATTTCAGGTATCTTCTCCTGCTCTGATAAAAGAATCCTCCTGGATAATGAGAGAAGCGAGGAGAAAGACTCAAATTCCAGCAGGATGTCCCGGGTGGATATAATCCCCCTTATACTGCCGTCATCTGTGATCACTATATGGTTTATGCCATTTGACATCATCAGAAGACATGCCTCCATAACTGTTCCGTCCCCGCTTATCTCTATCACAGGATGAGACATATGCTTTCCCACTTCCTCCTCAACAGGTATGTTGGATGCAACTATCTCTGTTAAATTTCTTTGTGTGAATATACCTTCCGCGGTATCATCCTCTGCTATGATGACTGACCCGATCTTGTTCCTGCTCATTAATTTCGCTGCATCCACGATTCTTGTGTCTCTGGAGCAAACAACAGGTTCCTTTGAGATTAGTTCGATAACTGGCACAGCATATAAGTGCTCATAGTTTCTTGAAGACTTAGATAGGGTTAGGAGAGAAGATAATCTTTTATCTATTAATTTAACGAAAAAGTCGGAGAATTCCTGGTTTGAGTTGAATGCTTTAAGCAGATTATCTTTTTTTATCAGGTAGCAGACGCAGTCTTCTTCCGCTATTGCCGTAAGTTTTGGGCGGTTGTAGGAGAGCACGGAAGCCACACCGAAGACCTCACCATCTACGAGCTCCTCCCGGGATCCTCCCTCATCTATGAGCGATGCTCTGCCGCATTTCAGGATATACAGGTATTTAAGCGGGGCATCGTCTCTTGCGAAGATAACCTCTCCTTTACTGAATATCTCAGACTCAAGACCAGCTACTATATGCTTCAACTCTGATTTACTGAGGAAAGAGAATGGGGTGAGTTTCTTTAGATAGATTGGTGGGGGAAACATATCACTTAATTTATTTAGCAGGAAGAAAGAAAAAAGGATTAATCATTAAGACTGGATTCAGGCGCATAAAAGCTGTCACTTCCTTAATCTTTTCTTCAGTTCTTCTACAAATTCCTTTGGAGTATCTAATGTTATTTCAACCTTCCTGATTTCCTTGTAGTCTTTCAGCTTAATAACCACTGCCTCCCCACGCATCATGCTCCTGAAATATAGTTCTCCCTCATCGTTTTTCTTGTTCAGTTTACATCCGTAGCCTGTGAGATAATCACTCCATTTCCGATACGTGATTTCCACAGACTTTATTTTTTTGTATGGTATGGGTATTCTTGCGAAGGGGAAGGAAACCAGGGTGATGTTTTTGTTTCTCATCTCCACTCTCATGCTGTAGAAGCCTTTGTATATGAAGATGAGGTAGCTGAGGATTATGGACATAGTTATTATCAGGAAGAAAATGTCTTTATTGAATATGCCTATGTATGTGGTTGTTGTAAGAACAAGAGCTGTGGTCATATCTATAATTAATCTTAGGGTGAAGGCTATGGGCAGCTTCCATTTTATTGCCGGCGTTCTCTGGGGTTTCTTTTTTTTCATTGTGTACGAAAAAGCAATTTTTTTTACTTTAATTTAAAGGTATAATGGATTACTCTCAAAAAAGAGGGGTTTTATCCTGCTGATACCATAAGTAACCTTAAAATGTCGAAGGGGAAGGTAACTGAGGAAAACAGGAAGGATGGCATTGATGTGCCGTTGCTTTCTGTTGGGCTCCTGCTGATATTATACGGTTTTTATTGTGTTATGATGGCCGCTGCTTATGGTCCCGGTAGTCTGGGTTACTTCGTTTTCTTTCTCTTCATAGCGTTCGTATTTGTTCTCATCGCGAAAGGAATCATAGCCAGGGGGAGGATATTCATGATCGCAGGTTTTCTCTTTTTCATAATGTATGTGTTGTTTGTTGTTGTGGCTTTAATATTCTATGAGTATGAGATGGGCGGTGTTATTATCCCCCTTTTCCTCATCGTGAATTCAGCTGCCGCGTTGATTTTGTTTATTAGGTTAGGTTGGCACGAGAAATTTATGAAGTAGATTTTCCAGGTTATTATAAACGGTGTTAATGATTAATAGTAATAACTTCGTCTTTAGTCGAAGTCTCTGTTTCCCCCTTTTATATACTCCATTCTATCCTATATACCTAATGTCAATGATTAATAATGATAAATATATTATGAGGTGGAAATAATGGCAATATTTGGAATAGAAGACACAACGTTTTGGATTTTGGGTGGAATCGGACTATACTGGATATACTGTATCTTCTGGGGTATTAAGGGTTACCTGCAGGCAAAAAGCGCGGCAGGTTACTATATAGCTGGCAGAAGCCTGCCTATCTGGCTGTTTGTACTTGCGGCTACGGCGACTTCTTTCAGCGGGTGGACGTATGTCGGGCACCCGGGTACCATATTCAACTCGGGTATAGCCTATGCGTACGCGGGCCTTTATGCGATAACGATACCGTTTACCGGGGTACTGTTTCTGAAGAGACAATGGATTTTAGGTAAAAGATATGGCTTCATAACCCCGCCTGAGATGTATCGGAGGGTATTTGATTCTAAGTGGCTTGGGTATTCTGTAGTGCTGGTAGCTACACTATATAGTATATTCTATCTGGCAGTCCAGCTGATGGCTTCAGGATTGCTGTTTTCGGTATTAACCAACGGATTCATACCGTTCTTTGTCGGAGCAGTTGCACTATCCATGGTGCTTGTATTCTATGTTTCGATGGGTGGTCTGAGATCGGTGGCATACGTTGATGCAGTGCAGTTTTTCCTGCTTGCAGCAGGTATAATAATCATCGGATTCGGAGCAATAAACGCCTTCGGCGGAATAGACGGGTTCCTGGATGGTCTGACAAAAATCGACCCATTTTATACAGATAGTCACCATGGAGCCATCCTCCTTGAGCAGAACTGGAAGAAATTCATTCCAACCCTCGGCGATGAAGGAAAAACAATGGGGATGTGGACTGGTGTCATGATGTTCAGCTACATGCTCGCATTAGCTGGAATACAGTGTTCCCCGGCATTCACGATGTGGGGTTTCAGCAACCGTGACCCAAGTGGTATGGCCTGGCAGCAGGTCGTCGGCTCCACACTAATAATCGGAGTTATACTGGTGGTTTTCAGCACAATACAGGGACTGTCTGGTGTGATGCTAAGGGATGTTGTCAAACAAGACCTGGATGGAGACGGTATAATGGACTACTCAGCCGAGGGATTGAATAACCTTATCATAGGATCTGGCGGAAGCGGTGGAACCAGCGACGCACTTGTCCCGAAGTTGATGCTGGACTTCCTGCCACTACCTCTTCTGGTTCTGGTATCAGTCGGTGGCCTGGCAGCGATGCAGTCCACAGGTGCACCCTACATCAGCAGCTTTGCAGCGATATTTTCAAGAGAGATAATATCACCTTATCTGAGAAGAGGCGGCAGGACAATAGCGGACTCCACGGAGATATGGATTGCAAGAGGGCTGTCTTTGGTTGTAGTGGCCCTGGCTTTCTCAGTGGCATTCTTCAGACCCGACCTTATGGTTATGCTCGGCGGACTGGCGGTTTCATTTGCATTCCAGCTGTTCATAGCCTTGTTTGCGATGTCCTACCTGAGGAACACATTCACAGGGAAAGGCATCACTGCCGGAGTCTTTGCCGGATTGCTGGCGGTTATATTAACCTACGGCAGCTTCCCGGTAGTAGGTGACATATTTCCTGCAGTCAACGACTTCCTTGGACAGTACCAGTACCCACTGTCAATCCACTGCTGTGGATGGGGTATACTGGCTACCCTGGTAGTCACGGCCGTCGTCAGCGCGATGACCAAGCAGACCAAGGAAGAAAAAAGAATGAGGAACGAGATACAGGACTACTTTGCCGAGGTGGATCAGCCAACACCCTCCGCCCAGAAGTGGAGGAACTTCGTGAAGCTATACGCACCCTTCTGGTGGATAATGGCGTTCATCGGAGCACCAGTGTTTGCCAACGGCTTCTGGTTCGGACTCCCAGCACAGTGGATCTGGTTAGCTGTATGGTGGGCTCTCGGATTGTTCATGATGTGGGCCATGGCCTGGAAGGCTCAGATGTCCACGATGCCGAAGAAGGAGGTTGTTCCAATAGACGCTGAGGCAGCAAAGACAACAGAAACCTGAAGGGTATTCTTAAATACCCTTTTTTCCTTTTCTTCTAATGATAGTAAAATGAGGTGAGATAAATGACGGAAGAGAAAAAAGATCTTGAAGCATTACTGCAAGAAAAGAGGATATTTGAGCCTCCGGCAGATATTGTGAAAAACAGCAACATAAAGAAGTTTATGGATGAGCATGAGATAAAAGACGCTGATGAATTATACCAGAGGGCAGGGGACGACCCAGAGTGGTTCTGGGATAGCCTGGCGCAGGAGTTGGAGTGGTATAAGCGGTGGGATAAGGTACTGGATTGGAAACCCCCATATGCCAAGTGGTTTGTGGGAGCAAAAACCAACATAGTGCACAATGCCCTGGACAGGCACATGAAAACCGGGATAAAAAACAAGCTAGCATATATCTGGGAGGGTGAACCGGGGGATGTCAGAAAACTCAGCTACTTCGACCTCTACAGGGAGGTGAACAAGCTTGCAAACGGATTAAAGCATCTTGGAGTCAAAAAAGGGGATTCCGTTGGAATCTATCTGCCGATGATACCTGAGCTGCCGATAGCGATGATGGCGTGCGCAAAGATCGGGGCATTTCATTCAGTTGTGTTCTCGGGATTCAGCGCCAAGGCCCTGAGAGAGAGGCTGAATGATGCACACGCAAAGATACTGATAACCTGCGATGGCAGCTACAGGAAGGGAAAAGCAATCAATATAAAAGCAAACGCGGATGAAGCATTAAAGGACGCCAGAACCGTAGAGAACGTGGTAGTGTTTAACAGGCTGCCAGAAGGGGAACTTGACGTGGACATGACAGGTGAGAGAGACGAGTGGTGGCACGAGCTGACTGACGGACAATCCGCAGAATGTGAGACAGAGGTGATGGATGCAGAAGATCTCCTGTTCCTGATGTACACCTCCGGAACAACCGGAAAGCCGAAAGGTGTGAAGCACACACACGGCGGCTACTCTGTCGGAACATCACAAACCCTGAGATTCGTTTTCGACCTCAAGGACGACGACGTATGGTGGTGCGCAGCAGATATAGGATGGATCACAGGCCACAGTTACATAGTCTACGGCCCACTCATACTTGGGGTAACATCCATTATGTATGAGGGACTGCCAATTTACCCTAAAGCGGACAGGCTGTGGTCCATGGTTGAGAAATACGGGGTCACAGTATTCTATACAGCACCAACCACAATAAGAATGTTCATGAGATTCGGCGAGGATTGGCCAAATAGGCATAATCTGGACTCGCTGAGGATACTTGGAACCGTAGGAGAGCCTATAAACCCGGAGGCATGGATATGGTACCATAAGTACATAGGCAAGGAGAGATGCCCTGTCATGGACACATGGTGGCAGACAGAGACAGGCAGCTTTATCATTACGCCACTGCCCATAACACCCCTGAAGCCGGGATCAGCCACCAAGCCGTTTCCGAGCTTTAAGGCAGACATCTACAACGACAGGGGGGAATCCATAACCGGAAAGGGAGGTCATCTGGTGATAAATACGCCCTGGCCTGCAATGCTACGGGGCCTTTATAAGGAGGAGGAGAGATACAGGAAGACCTACTGGAGCAGGTTTAAGGACACATATCTGGCTGGGGATGTAGCGAGAAAAGATGAGGACGGCTACTTCTGGATTCAGGGAAGAGAGGATGATGTTCTTAATGTGGCAGGACACAGGATAGGGACAGCTGAGGTGGAATCAGCCCTAGTAAGTCATCCGGCGGTGGCAGAAGCAGCAGCAGTTGGTAAGCCGGATAAGATAAAGGGCGAGGTGATCGAGGCATTCGTTATCCTAAGAGAGGGATATAGAGGTGATGTGAATCTGAAGGGGGAACTCATCCAGCACGTTAGCAAGGAAATAGGTCCCATAGCCAAGCCTGCAGCCCTGAACTTCGTTCCTGATCTACCTAAAACAAGAAGCGGTAAGATCATGAGAAGGGTAGTAGGCGCTCTTGTGAAAGGACAGGACCCCGGAGACACCTCAACCCTCATGAACCCTGAGGCAGTAGAGTTAGTCAAGAAGATTGTGGAGGGGGAGAAATAAACCCCCCCCCCAACTTCTTTCTTTTTTTCTTTGATTTTTTTATTTTTATACTCCTAGTTTTCATATTTACTGTGTGGTTGAGCAGAGGTATCGTGTAAGATGTTTTACTTTCCAGTACAGACCAAGGGTGCTCTAAGACATATAAGCCTGGCTATAGTGGTCGGACTTTGTGGTGGTGCAGGAGCGGTGGTCTTCAGAACGTTTATAGAGATCGTTCAAGGGTTCTTCTTTGATTTCATACTGCCACAGATATCACAGGATGTCTACGGATATAATATATCCCTTATTTTTCTGCCGGCGATCGGTGGTCTGCTGGTTGGTTTGATTACTTGGAGAGTTGCCATAGAAACGAGAGGCTATGGCATTCCTGAGGTTATGGAGTCAATGCATGTGCACGCTGGAAGGATCAGGAAGAGGGTTGCATTTACAAAGATTATCACCTCCGCAATAACGGTGGGCTCCGGAGGATCAGCAGGTAGAGAAGGGCCCATAGCACAGATAGGGGCATCCTTCGGATCTTTAATAGGGCAAATCGTTAATCTAAGTGAAAGGCAGAGAAGAGTATTAATAGCCTCCGGATTGGCCGCTGGTGTCGGAGCGACATTTAACGCCCCCCTCGGGGCGGCAATATTCGCCATAGAGATCCTCTTTGTGGAATTTGAGGCTATAAGCGCAACCTCCATAATCCTAGCATCGGTTATTGGGACCGCTTTTGCCAGCATATTCCTAGGACCTCATCCCGCCTTCAGGGTTTCTGATGGATTAACCTTTGGCTTTGAACAACCACTGGAGATCGTATTCTACCTGATTCTGGGATTAATTCTCGGGGTTATTTCCGTTTTGTGGGTCAGATCCTTCTACAGAATCGAGGATTTCTTCGACTCAGTAAAGATATCGCCCGTCTTTAAGGCGGGTATGGGAGGCGTATTTACCGGTTTGCTGGGGATACTCACCCTGGATCTATTGGATGTTGATATACATTTTGTAAGGAACAATATTCTGGGGGTGGGTTACGCAGGTATGGAAAAAATCCTGTCAGCCCCGTCCATAGAACTATCAGCCTCATCCATAGAAACTACCATAGCGATACTCATCCTTCTGGGAATAGCAAAGATTCTTGCCACATCATTTACCATCGGTTCCGGGGGAAGCGGTGGAGTCTTCTCCTCATCCCTCTATATCGGGGTAATGTTTGGGGGTGCCCTTGGTTTAGTGTTTAATTCACTGTTTCCATCGATTGCTTTAAATTCCGCTACCTATGCGCTGGTTGGGGCAGGGGCATTGTTTGCGGGGACAGCATCCGCTCCTTTGACATGCATAGTGTTGATTCCTGAAATGACCCGGGATTACTCTCTGATTCCACCCATGATGGCTGCATGTGTTACGAGTTATATTATCTCATCACTGCTTATGAAAAATAGTATTTACACCCTGAAGCTGGTTAAAAAAGGCATTTCTATGGATATAGATCACGTCTTAAGCGATGTCAGGGTTGAGGACATAATGACCGCTGATGTTAGTACAATACCAGCCGACATGAAGATAAATGATTTAATTAAGAAGATGTCTGATGAAGGCCACATGGGTTATCCAATCACAAGGGACGATAAACTCTTTGGGATAATCACATTTGATGACATACACAGGGTGAAGGAGGCTGAGCCAGAGGAAACTGTGGGGGATGTCTGCACTAGAGAGGTCTTAACTGTGAACCCCCAGGATTCTGTTCAAAAGGCGGCTGAGATACTTCACAATAGAGACATTGGCAGGTTGATTGTGGTAAACGAAGGAGAACTTAAAAGGATAGTTGGAATAATCTCAAAGACGGACATAATAAAGGCATATCAACGAAGCCTTCGATTAAAGAAAACATGGTAGTGGGGGGATAAGCCGATATTAATAGGGTAATGTCTCAATATAAATAATAATGGCTGAGAGCAAGAGCTGCGGGTGCCCTGAGGTGGATGTCGAGGAATGGGATCTTATGGAGCATTTCTGGAAGGAGAAATTCTTCTACAAAAAGACGATCCCTCTGGTAAATCACATACCCTTGGGCATCGAAAACAAGATCAGGGATGTGTTAGGTGAGGTAAAAGATAAAGGCTACGTATTCAATAACTCCAGACACATGCTGCTTCAGAAAGATGCACTCTTCATAGGACATCTCCTGGTGGAAATAGAAAACCCACAACACACGGATAAGAACATCAGCGTGATAAGGAACGGCAAATTCCTGTCCAAGATTCACACAGGATCACGCAGCAGAATCAGTAAATCAGTGAACAAACTAGACGACTTTGCAAAAAGTCATGGGAGGGTGATAAGAGATAAATTTTTCTGGTACGGTTCCTGCTCAAGATGTGTGGAAGACCGCTCCAAACATGTCACGGTGGTCTTCGGTAGATTCGGCTAAAAAAATAAGATGAATCCCCTGTTGATAGGCTCATTTATAATAACTATTCTGGTAGATGTCGGTTTCCCCCTGATCCTGATACTCTATCTGACCAGGAGACTGAAGACCGGCTGGAAGATCATTGGTGTGGGGGCATTAATCTTCATCTTCGTTCAGATCCTACACATAGCATTTCTATTTCTGATCAATGAGCCGATTAAATCCCTTATCCTCGGCGGTGAACTCCCCCATAACCTCCAGATAGCAATAAATGCTGCAATATTAGGGATCCTCGCAGGTTTATTTGAGGAGACCGGAAGATATCTAGGTTTCAAACATATTATGAAGAAGGCGAGAACATGGAATCAGGGAGTAGCCTTCGGTGCGGGCTGGGGTGGCGTCGAATCTATTATCATAGGTTTTCTGGTAAGCCTGAGTCTAGTTAACCTGATCCTGATCCCCAATATAGACATCAACACACTGAATAAGACATCTGATCGTACACCAGAGCAACTAGAGGAGGTAGAGAAACAGCTGCAGCTTGCTGAAGAGCAGATGTCACAGCTTAAGTGGTATGATCCACTGTGGGGGGCAGCCGAAAGAATTTTCGCCATCACCCTCCACATCGCCTTAACCCTTATAGTCCTGCAGTGTTTCATCCAGAATAACAGGATATTCCTCGGGGCCGCCATAGTATTGCACTCCGCGATAGATTTTATAGTGGTTGCTATGGTAGGTCTGGGACTTCCTCTTTATTCCATCGAAGCAGTGCTCTTCCTTGTGGCATTACTAAGTCTGTGGATAATAATGCGTTTAAGCGATAAACATAAATATCAGGGCGGATTAATTAAATAACAGGATGGAGTTTATTTCTGAATTAAAAGAGGATATTATTTCCGCCCTGAAGACTCCCTCAGAGACCGCTAACAGAATAAAAACTAAGGCAGACTACACCTATGGGCTGAAGGTTCTTATCGCAGTTTTTGTGGTAACCTATCTTTTAAATGGTGTGTTTAGTATCATAGGGGGCATCCTCTCATCCCTCGCATTCCTCGCTCAGGGGACGGAATATTTCATCGCCTATCTTATTGGATTTGCTATTGGTTTTATAGTTTTCTATATCATCCTCTTCTTCTTTGTATTGGCATTTAACATAGTCTATCAGTTTATATACATAGGGATTATATGGGGTGTTGGCAAACTACTAGGGGGAAAAGCAGCATACAGCAGATTCTTCGGGTCATTGGTGCTGGTTATATCTGCCGTTTCTATCGTCTCTGTCATTATGGTGGGTATCTTAAGCCTGATTTCAAGCGTTATAGATGCATCAACGTTAATCATTGGACCCGTTTCAGAGATTATATCGATGGTTTTTGGCTTAATATTCCTCGCAATAATAGCCGTATTCTTACTGTTGATCATCTATTATGAAACGATCTTTACGAGGGAGGTTCATGAGATTTCAACGGGAAAGGCATTGATCTCTGTATTGGTGCCAATGATATTGATGATAGGATTATTGGTCTTAATCATATTAGTGATAATATTCATCCTCGGATTTTCTCTTATGAGTCTGCAAAATCAAGTCAGCGGATACGGCATGTTCCCTGGGTTTTAAGGTGATTTAAAACAGAAGTAGATGTTCATCCCTCCCTCAACATATCTTCCTACCTTCCCCAGGGAATTTAATTCCGCCTCCAGCCAATCGAGGTCCACAGGCTTATATTCTCCATCCGGATGAACCAGATCGAAGGCGGTTTTTGTGTATTCGGCTATGATGAGCTTTTCTTTTGCAACCCTACGCACCTCATGAACAAATTCCTTTCTCTTATCTAAAGAGATATGATGTAAGGTGCCATAGCTAACAACAACGTCAAATGAATTGTCGCCATAGGGAAGATTAGTTGCATCCCCCACCTCAAATCCAACCCCCTCAACTCCTTCACCTATGGCCTCATCCCTCACCTGCATCAACTTTTCCTTGGAGATATCGATAGTAACTACCTCACAATTAAAATCCCTTGCAGCAATAATTCCCAAGGGTCCTGCCCCCACATCCAACAGGGTTTTATTGTTTACCCTGCCTCTTTCCAGCACCCCCCTCCTCAGCCTCAGACCATCTGGATCTGCCATTTTATCACTACAAAAACCCCAGCTCCCTCGATGCCAGTATGAACATCGAGTGACTCCAGCATAAGGGGGATACGGATCTCTGGATTTTATTATTGAAGATTTGTTCAGGGATATATCCATCAACTGAGGATATGACCCGGTTATAGTACCTCAGGGCATCCTCTTTCCTGCCTATCCTATTCAATACTATGCTCATCCAGAAATTAAGTAGCGGCCAGAATCCCCCACCCTTCCGTCTCTCAAGCGTCTGATACATCCAGCCGTCATACTCATCATGCTCGTACCTGTAGACTCCATAATCATCCACCAATTTCTCCTCTATCAACTTGACGGTATTTTCAGTTAGTGAACTCTCTGACTCAATAACCTTAAAGGGCCAGATAACACCTAAAACACCTGCATCTATCCTCTCATCGTCTAATCTCCCGAATGACCTGAATAGATATTTTCTTCTTCCAGCATTTTCTAACAGAGTATCTCTCATCTCCCCGGCTGTTTCAACATATCCTCTATTTGGAAATAATTCATTTGCAGACAACAGGCCGCAGATACATGCTGCAAGGGAGTACGTGAAATTCTCTCTTAAATCCACAAACGTAAGCCTCTCCTCCCACAGGTCATTGGTTATTATCGTGAAGTGATCATCATCCCAGATATTACAGATTCCATCCGCAGAGTGAGTGATCAGTTCCCTGTATTTCCCGGCTTCTTTCCTGTTATCTTTGAAGTGATGTGAGATGGCAGATAAAACTGTCCCGGTTTGATCAGGCTGGAATCTGTCTGATGCCTTCAAGCCATTTGGGTGGTATCTTCCATAGAACAGGCCTGTTTCCCGCCAGCCTTCGGCCCTGTTCATCAGCCAACCGAAGAATTCCTCCTGAACCCTTACTTCCAGGATATCTGCGGCAATACATGTGAAGGAGGCATCCCTCGGCCAGACATAGAAATAATTTTTTGCTTCCGCAGGGTAATATTGTTTAGTGGAATCTGCGGCAACGATGGCGCCATTTTCCAGACAGCAGTCTTGGATTACCTCCCTGCTCGTCTCGATTAATCCGTCAATCCTGGGTTTCATAATCTATCTATTGAATGTTAAAGCAGAAATATTATCCCATAAAGTACGACCTGATGATCCTGACTACTGTTTCGAAGTGTTGTATCCTAGGGTTTGGAAGAATTGGTTATAACAAGATGGGGAAAAGCTGAGAGGATATCCCAGAAATATGAAGAGATCTGATTTATCACTCATCTCTACAGTAATTCTCTAAAATGCCTATATTCTCTATCTCGATTTTCACTACATCCCTATCCCTTAAAACACCAACTCCGGGAACGGTTCCGGTTGCAATTAGATCCCCTTTCTCTAGTCTCATAAAGTTACTCACGAATCTAATGCATTGATACACGTCATAGATCATAAGGGAGGTTTGGGAGTCCTGCCTTACTTCATCGTTAACCCAGCATCTTATCCTCAGATCTCCAGGGTTTAGCTCTGTTTCTATAGCCGGGCCTAGGGGGCAGAATGTAGGGAAGCTCTTGGCGGCGCTCCATTGAGTCATCTCCCTCTCAAGATCTCTGTCTGTTACATCATTTACTATCGTATAACCTAGGATGTGTTCTGCAGGATTCTCTATCTGGTATCCCCCCCGCCCCACCACTATGCCCAACTCAGCCTCATGTTCTACACAACCTGAGTTTCTGGGTAGTATTATGTCCCTTTTGTGTCCGGTAACGGAATTCTGGGATTTTAAGGTAAGGGTTGGTTTCATAGTGGCCATATCCCCCAACTCATCCCGGTGATCCCTGTAATTAAATCCTATACATATCACTTTCCCAGGGTCAATGGGGGATAAGAACTCTATTTCCTCAGTGCCGTAGAGATCGCCTGTTTCCTTGCCCGCAAGGAATACATCACCCTCAATCCTTTCCACCTCATCATCTCCCAGAACACCATAACACTCCACTCCGTCTGTTTTAAATCTAATTAATCTCATTCTCCAGTCCCTCATACAGGTCATTTAATGCCTCCTCACTCTGAAGGGGTCTGCCAAGTTCCCTGATCTTAGCGTACGTATCCCGGGATAACAGATTACTGAACTCAGTTTTTAGGTTTTCACAGCATCCCTCAAGGGATTTGTAGCTCTCAGAATCATATTTAAGAAAACAGAATATCTTCTGGTAACTCCTGCCGTGATTTCTCAGATAGCTCTCTATCCTCTCCCCAGTCACCTCGATATATCTCCTTCTGATCTCTGGGTTTTCTTTTTTTTCATCCCAGTTATAGGAGTTGAAGGGATAATAGCCTTCAAACTCTCTGGGAACTACCCCTGCATTGCTCAGCATCACCTCATGAATCTGCAGACGGTTGCTTAGTTTACTTAGCTTATCTATTATCTTTTTATGGGTATTTGACATCGAATATGGTTTACGATACGAGCAGGGCAGAAACAATAGGAATTCCTTAGACTCCGGGGGATGATACCATCTCAGAAGATAGTCTTGCCAGACCTCGAAATGAGGGTGTGTCAGGTATTTTTCACCCACACCATCCAGATTCTCTCTCAGCTCCTTCGGGAACCGGGGTATGAATCTGAATGTCTCCACATCCAACTCAATTTTAGGGTCTGGTTTCCATTCTCTTGCAACATCAAGGAATTCCTCCCTGCTAAGGAAATTCCATTCCCCCCTAAGCCACATCCTGAATAATTCACTATTTTCGTGGGGTAGTAGGTTTATCAATACGATGGAGTCAGAAAATCTTGAGGCATATTTTATCGAATTACTTAACGATTTCCTGATATCCTCCACAAACGGCGGGTTTACGAGGAGATATGTTCTAACATTAAATCCGTGGGAATGTATCAACTCGGAGGCCTTCTCAAGATCTTGCCTATGGAAACCCTTACTCAGTTTATCCAAAATAACGTTATCGGCCACCTCAAGGCCTACACCGATATCGAGATCTATTCCTGCGAAATCCTTTAATCTCTCATCAGTTATAAACTCAGGGCGAGATTCTATGGTTAATCTTTCAACACCTTTTTCCTTGACTTTTTTGATGAAATATCTTCTGGCCTCCTTGGGAACCTGATTCTCATCCAGAAAGCTGCCGGAACCAAAAACCTTAATGTGAAGGTGGCCCTGATTCAGGTTATCAAAAAAGGTGTTGAATTCCTCCTTCAAGTCGTTAGCAGATTTAATCTCGTATCTTATTTTACCATACCCACAGAAAATACACCTGCCCCAAGCACATCTACCTGATTTAAGGAAAAATATTTTTTTGTGCATTATCTGAGATTATATCATCCCTTTTCTTACGTCCTGCTCCTGTCTTATTTTCTCAAGCTCTTCCCTCACCTTTCGAACCTTATTTTCTTCCTGACGTTGTTTAATTTTCTTCAGGGCGTCTAGGGTGAGTCTGATTTCTTTACCGCCCAGAAACTGATAGTGTATCTTTATTATGCCCTCATCCTCCAGTGCACTTATCCATCTATCAAGAACATCTTCTGTTACGCTCAACCTGCTGAGGGCATTCTTAAATGATATCTTTCTTTCATCTATAATCAGGTTCCTTAAATCATCTACGCTCTTCGGTCCTTCTTTTTTATCTTCAATTACTTTCCCCTCACTTTCCAATAATTTTCCTTCTTTCTCCAACATCTCCTCCTTGGGTGCCTCTTTGATCATATCCGCTGGCTTCTTGATCCCCTTCCCTGTCTTCGGCACTTCTTTTTTAATCCCTGCCTTCTGCTTTCTCTCCCTTAACTTCTTCTTTAACTTCTCAATCCTCTCAAGTGGCTCATCAACCTCAGCCGGCACCTCACCCTCAATCTTCTCCGCAAACTCCTTCTCCCTCATCTTCCTCTCGATCTCCTCAATCCTCTCAGCTGGCCCCCCACCCTCAGCAGGCATCTCACCCTCAATCCCCTCCACAAGCTCCTTCTGCGCAAGCTCCCTCTCTTTTAATTTCTTCTTCAACTCCTCAATCCTCCCGGTTGGCTCCACAACCTCATCCAGCACTTTACCCTCAACCTTCTCCGCAAGCTCCTTCCCCCTTAAACTCATCTCTGCCTCCCTCGACAGCTCCTCCTCGATCTTCTCCTTCAGCTTCCTCTCCCTCAAGGCCTTCTCCGCTTCCACGGCCTCCTCGACCACTCCTTCATGCAGCTCCTCTGCCCTTTTGATAGGTTCATCGATTATCTTTTTGAACTCAAATTTTTCTACTCCAAACCAATTCCCGAATAGAGACCCCAACTCTTCAGCCTTCTTTCTAATCATCTCTTCATCGGTCTCGATCCTGGTTCTCTCATCGCTTAATTTTTTCTCTATTTCCTCTAAAACCTTGTTCTTTTCCCCGACATTCGCTTCTCTTTTTTCTATACTATTCTCTCTAGCTGCGAGTTTTTTTTCTTTTTTTCTCACAGTATCCTCTCTACGTTTCAGTTCCCCTTCTTCGTCTACCACACCCCTCTCTCTACTCTTCAGCTCCAATTCCAATCTACTTATCTCATTTTTCTTATCTCCCAGCGTTTCCTCATTAGATTCTATCTTTTCCTCGCGTTTTTTGAGTTCGTTTTCTCTTCCTTCTAAAGAATCTTTTCTATTTTTTATTTTATCTTCTTTATTTTCTATTTTTTCTTCAATGATTTTTATCCCTAATTCTCTTTCTTTTAGCGTTTTTTCCTCTTTGAGGAGGATTTCTCTTCTCTCTTCGATTTTTTTCTTTTCCTCTGTTATCGTATTCTCCCTGGAACTGAGGGATTTCTCCTGATCAGCCAATGAGTCCTCCTTGGAAGCAAGAGACTCCTCACGCTCACT
Source organism: uncultured archaeon (assembly GCA_965602195.1). GTDB lineage: Archaea > Altiarchaeota > Altiarchaeia > IMC4 > QMZM01 > CBFCYF01. The sequence goes on from CBFCYF010000013.1 coordinate 27,295, forward strand.
TAAAGCCCTCTCCTTATCAACCAACGCATCCTCCCGAGGACGAAGAGACCCCTCACGCTCACTTAAAGTCTTTTCCCTATCAACCAACGCATCCTCCCGAGGACGAAGAGACTCCTCACGCTCACTCAGACTCCTTTCCTTATCAGCCAAAGCATCCTCCCGAGGACGAAGAGACTCCTCACACTCACTTAAATTCCTTTCCCTATCAGCCAAAGCATCCTCACGCTCAGCCAAGGAATCCTCCTTGGAAGCAAGAGACTCCTCACGCTCACTCAGATTACTTTCCTTATCAGCCAAAGCATCCTCCCGAGGACGAAGAGACTCCTCACGCTCAC
>CBFCYF010000014.1:0-26933 GCA_965602195.1 uncultured archaeon
TGTGGTTGATGGCGAGGTGGTTGTGGTTGATGGCGAGGTGGTTGTGGTTGATGGCGAGGTGGTTGTGGTTGATGGGGTGGTGGTTGTGGTTCCCAGCACGGTGGTGGTTGTGGTTGATTGATACATTATACAGTTATTAGTTTCATCGCTTTCACATATTTCACCTACATGACCTTTTCCACGATCTGCACACACATCTAGGGGCTCATCTTCAGGATCATACGTATAGTCCGGAGAACGGAAACACAATGAATTGGTCTCTCCTGGATCCATAGTTCCAATTCTCTTCCTTGCTTTATACGTATTACTATGTATATATAAGCAAGTATACCAAAAATCATCTTCTGCTCTTGTATCACCTATATTCTTTATTGTAAAACATACCCTGTTCGTACCATCAACCCAAACATCAGTGATAACAAGGTCTACACCTTGGGTATCAACAGTCTTTACCATACAATTGTTGGTTTCATCATCCTCAGGTATATCCCCTCCACCATCTGCACACACCTTTAGAGGATTATGTATGAGGCAATATCTATATTCAATAAGCATGAAATTCACGGATTTAGTCTCTCCTGGGCCTATATCCCCAACTCTATCCTTTCCTTCATACTTATTACCATTTATATATACGTGAGTATACAAAAAACCACTCTCTGGTGTTGCTGTTACATCACCTGTATTCTTTATTTTATAACATAGCTGGCCTTTCCAATCAATCCAAAAATCATTGATAACAAGGTCCGGGCCACTTCCGCGGACATCAACAACCCCGAAAAAACCCAGAACTATTCCAATTATCAAAATTTTCTTAAGTTTCATTTAGGATACCTTTTGATTATGTTTTCGGCGAGCTCCCTCATCTCCTGTCTATATTCAGGCAGGGTTGTTTTTATCGAAAAAGTGAATTTGTCTTCCGACCATTTTAAATAAAACGTGCTTAGGGTTCCAGTATCTTGTTTTACGTCAAACCTGAGTTCATCAACAACCTCCCCGTTAAATGAAAAGCTTCCCAGATGGGTTAATGTCATATCGTCTGAGATATTTCTTGTTGTGTTCTGGGGAACCCTGCTGCGGTTTCCCTGCACAGGGATCATGTTCTTATCCCTCATCACCACAGCCGTCATAAGAAGACGACCTGATTCATCACACCACATCCTGGCAACCCCTTCCATTGTATCGCCTGCGCCTGTATCAACCTCGCCCGGAGCCGAGGTTCTGTCGGAGATATTCTCATCCAGAAAATAGTTAGGGGTTACATCATCCCAAACCAGCCCCGTGACGTTGGGGGGAGGTTCCACAACAGTATCTGGAGGTTTATACCCCCCCCATAACTGCAGGTAGACAACAACACCCACAAAAACGACGAAGAGGACTGCCACCAGACTCTTCTTATTCATCTATAAACGCCTCACACAATCGATATACTGATTTGGTTATAAGATGGTAGGACACATATAAAAACCTGTTGCTTATAATAAACTATTATAATGCCTGCAGGCATATATTTTAATGAGAAAGTGTAGGGTATCTCAGGGGATAATACAAACCAGTGATAGGGATATTTAAAAAATAAGTCCATAATCATTAGTATGTACACTCACACCAAGAAGGTTGGAAGTGGGGGCAGGTTCGGACCCAGGATAGGCAGGAGACTTAGGAAGGAGATAAATGAGATTGAAGGCAAAGCAAGAAACAACAGATGCCCTGGTTGCGGAGGGAAAATAAGGAGGAAGGCATCTGGAATCTGGGAATGTAAATCCTGCAAAATAACCTTTGCTGGGGGAGCGTATTATTCAGTAACCCAGAGGAAATAAAAATGACTTATGTATGTATCGAATGCAAGGCTGAGGCGGAATATGATTTCATTGTGAAACACAGGATTAAATGCACTAAGTGTGTGGAGAAACGCTCTAATATCTGGATTAAGAAAAGACCACTCGAACAAACAAAAACCGTTCTCGCAAGATAAATAATGAATGAACTGAGGATAAGGCTTAATGTCCCAGCCCATACCGCTGATGTCTGCTGCAGGTGTGTTGGATTTGAGGCGGAAAGTGATGTGTCGGAAAGATCTGAGGTTCGTTTAAGTCACAAGAAAGATTTGCTTGAATTAGAGATAAAATCAGGGGATTTACCCTCCCTGAGGGCTGCTATGAACACCTATTTGAGGTGGACCCTGATGTGTTTTAATTTAATTGACGGAGAATAATTAAGTAAGATGGATACAATCCCCCAACAACTACAGGATAAGCTGGCTCAGTTCCAGAATATGCAGAATCAGCTGCAGAGTGTGGCTTTGCAGAGACAGCAGATGATGCAGAATCTGGCGGAGATAGATAATGCCCTGAAGGAACTCGAGGATATGGGTGAAGGCAAGGTTTATACTACCGCAGGTCCATTGTTTATCGAAACCGATAAAGAGAAAAGCCAGAAGAAACTACAGGAAGAGAAGGAGCTGAAGACGGCGAGACTCAAAACACTTGAGAAACAGGAAACCAAGCTGAGGGAGAGGATGAAGGGATTAGGTGCTGAACTGCAAACTCAGCTTCAGGGAGTTCAGGGTGGAGTCACAGGAGGCTGATGAGGAAGTTCATGTGATGAGACCGACCCAGACTGAGCCACCAAAGCAGAAGCTTTAGGGGAGAGGCCGTGATGACAAGGGTAGCTACTGATGAACATAAAAAATCACTGAGGTATTTCATCTAGTATGTCGTCGATCCGGGCATATAATTGATTCATGTCCCCGGTGTTTTCAATCTGGTAATCTGCTTTCGCTCCTATTTCATCGATGTTTCTTTCTGTCTCCCTTCCATCTGCCTCCACGAACTCATCGTAGGTGATGTGGGCTTCCCCCTTCTCCCCCCGCTTTTTGGATCTCTCATATCTCATCTCCAGTGGGGCGTGGATGTGGATGAGGACATTATTTCTGAATTTCCGTAACATCTCCACCTCATTAATGTATCGTATGCCGTCGATAACAATGATGTCGGAGGATATATTCTCCAGGTCCTTCTCAAATGCTTTGACTATGACCTGCCCGCCTAATTCCTCCCGGATGAATGCACCTAGTTTCTGTAGATATTCTCTTTTGTGGGGCAGGTATAGTCGGTCAAGGATGTCCATGAGAATCCGGGAGAACACGGCTTCCCTTGCCCTGTATTTATCGCTCAGGTAACGCCGTGCCTCTGTTTTACCTGACCCGATCCTGCCTGCAAGACCTATAACTAGAGACATGGAGTTGTATTAGGATTGATGAAAGAAAAGAGTTTTGTTTTTTTTATATTTACAGGAGTTGCCTGAACTCCCATACGATTTCTTTCAGAATCCAGTATGCATCCTCCAGGCTTTTTTTTGCCTCAGCCAGGAGGTTATAGCCCTCCTGGTTGTTTCTGGATCTGAATTCCTTTTTTGCATCTGAGACCTTTTCTTCCGCTGAACTGATTTTTGCATCAAAGTTGGTGTGGAGTCCCGCAAGTTTCGTCGTATCTCTACCATCTGCCTCTAATCTGGAGGTCTCCGTACCTATTCTATCTGAGAGATTCTCAGCCTTCACTATTATGTCGTCGAATTTTGAGGTGATGATAAGCCCCTCCCGGCTCTCTTTATAGAGCATCGCCTCCCCCCATTTCTCTAGCATCTCTCTCACAAGAAAAACGAATTCCTCTCTTGTTTCCGCAGTGTTTATCTCTGATTTCTTATTTTCAAAGAAGTTGATATATCCTGTGATTTCTGATTTTATCTCCTTTTTTTCTTTAACGGTGAATTCATCGAGTGAGTCCACAATAGATCTCAGCTCATGTAGGTAGCTTATGGCAGAATTTACTTTCTGGGTTAATTGTTGCCTTACATCACATAGAATTCTTTCTCTGTTGTTGGCTGGAGTGTATGCTGCGACCGACAAAGTGGCTGCAATCAAAGTGAGTATTACTCCTGCGGTTATGAGGGGTCTTGTTTTCATTATCCTATAATATTATTAGATAAGAATAAAAAAAGGGGTAGGGTGGGGGTTAGCCCACCTTAAACGCCCACAAGTGTTTTCTCGGTTCTCTTTACGCCGCTATCTTCGCTATCCGGTTGTCCAGACTGTATGCGCTAACCGCTCCTGACCTTACACCCTTCACCAGTGTCTCCATCTGATCTATCTTAGCCTTCAACAGTGGGTTTATCTCTTCTTTATTCCAGTTCAGGGTAAAGTAGTTAAAGCTCCCATGTAGAGTGGCAAAACCTCTGCCCAGAGCCAGCATCTTATCTACTTTACCGTCGGCCGCTAGATAGAAACCGTAGCCTTTGACATACACGGTTCCAGTACCTGTGTAAGTCCAGCTTGCCCCGGCTCTAGTTAGTTCTCCGCTTCCTTCAGCCCAGACCATGGTGTTTAGCATACCAAAGTCATGGACCACCACCGTAGAGTCTGTAACCTCCACCCTAGCTGCTCCCTGATCTATGCCCAGATTCAGTTGGGTTAGACCCTCTCCTCCGGCGCTTTCGGCGTAGACTGCTCCTTCCCCCTGCATAAATACCATCTCTGCAGATACCGGGACTGCGCCTACAATTGCTATAAGCAGCAATACAATCCCTATTCCCATATATTTTTTCGTTTTCATATTTTTTTCACCTCTATTTTTTTTTTGGTTGGATTATCCCGACCTAATTAGTTGATGGGGGGGTTATAATAAAACCAGGCTTTACTCCATTCAGTATTTAAAGCTTTAGGATGCCTTATTTTGCTTTATAAAGCATTAATCATTCTTTAGAAGCTTAATGGGGGTTTTCTAAACCTTTCCGGTATCTGCTTATTTTTTATTGAATCATTCAAAATTAAGGTTATGAGCAACATTCCAAGGATATTAATATCATCTATCTTCCTCCTCCATATAGTTGGATTAGCATCATCTGCCATCGTACATGGAACAGTATATGAGTGGTATACGCTTGCGCCCCTGCAGGATGTCATAGTGGATGTGAACTCTACGCCCCCCCAGAGGTTTGTGGCTAAGGAGGGAGTCTACAGATTTGAACTTGAGGAAGGAGAATACTGTATAAAAGCCAGATATTATGAAGACAATGAGTTCATTTATTATTCTGAGGAGAATGTATCTGTAGTATCTGAGGGGGAGTTTGTTATTGACCTGATAATGTTGCCCGGCCTCGATTTAAACGAGAGCTTCATGGGGAATCCCTACATAAACCTCAGCGTGGATGAAGACTTACTGGAGGATATTGGGGGGGGAGATGACGGTGAATTGATTTTCTGGGTGGCGTTGGCTGTTATCATCATATCCCTGGTTTCATTGTATTTTCTGAAATTCAGAAGGAATACTGAGGGGGGAGGCCCGTCAAGGGGAATGCTTCCAGATGATCTTGGGAAGATAATAGCTATCCTTGAGAGGAATGATGGCAGGATGACTCAACTGGAGCTCCGCGGGGAGCTGCATTACTCTGAGGCAAAGGTCAGTTTGATGCTGGCTGACCTTGAGAACCAGGGACTCATAAGGAAATTCAAAAGAGGCAGGGGTAATGTAATAATCCTTGTGAAACCGGATTAAGTGCCGCCTTTCTTTTTAATCAGGAACACAGCAACAACCGCCAGTATAAGCACTACCGCCATCATCATGATCAGGTAGGTATTATCTGCGGCAGCTACGTTAACATTTACATCTACATCTTGATTAACATCGGCAGTGTCTGTTGCGGAACCTTCCACAGTAGTGGTAGGGATGGATGAGGTTTCCTCTACTTCTATTGTTGTTGTTTCCTCCGTGGAGGTGGTGGTTTCAGGTATCTTATCCTCTATCTGCTGTAGGAGAATACCACATTTATCCGTATCCTTGCATTCACCTACGCCCCATCTATCATTTACAGCTATTGCTTTCTCTATCTGTATCTTGGCTCCTTCGTAATCCCCAGAATTAAAGAGTTCCTGAGCCTCTTTATAGTAACGGGTGGATTTCTGCTCCTCAAGGTATATCTCCCTGCCCTTGAATATGTAGACGTTTGTATCAAGAGAGCCTACTATCAGATCAGGTTTTCCGTCGTTTTCAAGATCATCCACCAGGATCTTCGACACCCTCATGTAGGGGGAGTACTGCCACTGCAGGCTCCCATCTGAATCCAACACATGTATGTCGTCAGATCCTATTACTACTTCAGACTCATTGTCAAAATCCAGGTCCCCTGACCCCACTACCCTGATTTCTGTTGGAACCGAATAATTCCACATGAGATTTCCTCCACTATCCAGGATATATGCCTGGTCAGCCCCCACTATTATCTCCGCCTGCCCATCATTATCCAAATCATCTATTTTGATGTCCGCCACCCTGCCTGCGGTTTGAAATTTCCACTTTTCCTGTCCTTTGTTATCCACGGCATAGGCATTTGATGCTGCGATCACTATATCGGGGGATCCGTCACCGTCTATATCCCCTACATCCATGTCTGTGACCTCGCCATCCACCCTGTACTTCCATTTCTGGTTGCCTTCCGGGTCATAGGCAAAAACATACTTGCCTCCACCCAGAACTATGTCACTCACCCCATCCCCGTCTATATCCCCCATAAACAGGGATGGATAGTAGCTTCCACCCAGCTTTTTTTGCCATAGTACCGTTGAATTCTTGTCCATCAGATATATTGTATGGGTTCTGGTCTCAGAGGAGCTGAACAACATCTCCTTTATTCCGTCCTTATCCAGGTCGCCTACGGCAATTCTCGTTACCGCGTTAGTGGTTGAGTATCTGAAGATCCTCTCTCCCTTGGATGTTAGGACGTCTATGGGTTTACATGAGCCCATTAAGATCTCGGGTTGTCCGTCATCCTCAAGATCAGTAACATACACTGAATACACAGGACACAGGAGATACGCGTTCCATGAAAGCTCACCTTTACTGTTCCACACGTATGCGTTTCCATCATAGGAGGTTCCGATGAGTTCTTTTTCGCCATCACCATCTAAATCGAAAGCGTACATATCAGTTATTCCGATTTTAGCATCATCAAGCTTCCATTCCAGAGTTATGTAATCCTTAAATTCTGCACCCCCCAAGCCACATAGGAGGAATAAAACCATTATTGTTGATATTCTTTTATTCATTATTGCCACCTCACACGGGATTGTGTTATTATCTTACCACTTTCACCTTATTATATCTTTCCTCTCCTCACATACATCACCATCTCTATGAACAGGATTATTATCGCTACTGCAATTAGATACGGGTAGATATCATCCTGAACCTCTACTTTCTCCCTCTTAACCTCATAATCCTCGTGACTGATTGTCTCCACATCCAGGGAACCTGATATCTCGGACTCCACTTCATCAGCCAGATTTACTGCTATCTTCTCCTGCCCCTCCCGATAATACACCGTATATATGCCCATCTCATCCAACACCAGATCCCTTGAGGATAATGTCTTTCCTGAGGGGGAGGTCATATTCAGGTCATCTAGGAGGGGGAGGTAGTCGCCTGTAGTGAATACTCTTGTTGTAATTTTTGTTTCCTTGCAGTTAATCCATTTAACGAGCTGGAGTATGAGAACCGGGAAGGAGGAGCTGTAGCAGAGATTACTCCATTCGGGGTCGGGGTTTATTCCAAGATAGAATACCTTGTTTTCGGTTAGGTCCCTATAGGCCAACAGAGGTGTGTTTTTATTTTTGACCCCTACTATGGCCTGCGAGTTATTTTTTAATACAGCATCTATATGTTTTTTTGTCACGATGTGGGCAAGATCAACATCCTTAAGGATTCCATGATCCACCAACACATTGATATCATCTTTCTCATCCCTAAGCGCGTTTAGCTCTACAGGCAACAGAGAATTCAGGTCCTCAACCTGGAATGTGTTTAGGTCAGAGGATGCCAGAAAAACGATGTTTCCCCCGCCCGTATAGTAGTTCTTCAGGTCATTGAAGAATCCAGGCAACACATCCGAATATTTTCCGTCAATCTCTCCTACAAATATTGTGTCGAAGTTGTCGAAGGCAGGTATCTCAGAGGATAGGTAGATAGGGAAGACTGCTACTTTTAGATCTATATTCGGGGCTGAGTCTAAGGCATTTTTCAGGAATATATCTGATTCCCCGCTTTTTATCAGCAGTATATCATATTTTCTGATTGCAGGGAGGATGGCGTAAGCCACATCATCCAGGGGGAAGTCGTCTATGCTGTTTATCTTTACCTCAATGACATGGTCGCTTTCGGATACCAACCCCTCCACATTGAAGAGTCTTTCAGAGTTCCCGGTTATGTTTCCCTTCAGGGTTTTTATGGTGTCTTGGTCTACTGCTATGTTTATCTCCACTGAGATGTCTTCTGGTTGAAAGTTTCTTATGGTGTAAACCAGATAGAATCTGTCTTCCTGGGTTAGGAATCTCTTAGCTCCTATGTTTGTTATTCCGAGATTTTTTCCGTCGCCGATTATTTTTATGAATTCCACATCTATTCCCGCCTTATCCACAAGCTTTTTGGCTATTTCCAGGTTTCCTTTATCTGTTTTCGAGAAATCTGAGAGCACATATATCTTCCCGCCTGGCTTATATCCGGTCATGGAGTCTTTAGCTAAAAGAAGAGCGTCTTCTATGTTTGTGGGTGTGTCGCCGCACTTAATTTTATTTAGGAGGTGTAGGGCTTGGTCTCTTGTCTCATCTTTCAGGGCATAGATGGGGATATTTTCGGCGAGTATTACACTAACTCGGCCTTCAGGGTTTATGTTTTTGATGATTGCGGCTGCAAAATCTCTTGCCCTGGAGAATCTGGTGGGTTGTATGTCTGTTGCCTGCATACTCGCAGATCCGTCTATGACAATAACCACTGAGGTTGGGGGGTCCATCTCCTGCTCCATTACAAGGAAGGGGTTCAGCAATCCCATCACCAAAAATATTATGATTAGAATCTGCAGAAGCAGCAGCGGGTCCCGTATAAATCGGGTGAATAGTGACCTGAATCTCTTTTCTTTTTCTATTCGGGTGATGAACATAACGGTTGGAAATCTGATGTGTTTAGGTTTAGGGTTCAGGAGATAGAGTAGTATGATTGGGATTAAAAGCAGCAATCCCAGCAGGGCTGCAACGTTACTTATGCCGAGAGACTCCATTAGAAATATCGGGGGCATCTTAGATTATTTTCGTGTAGTTATAGTATTATGGAGAGGTAATAGAAATAGATTAGGTCCAACGAAACCTCTGAACACTACAGGTGCAATTAAAAAAAAAATTGCTTCGCAATTGTATACTTTCGTATACAATATAAAAAATTGCTTCGCGATTTTTAACTTGTATACTTTCGTATACAATATAAAAAAAATAAATAGTATGTCCCATGCTGGGACATGTATTTAACTACAGTTTATTTCTTACTTAGGGTTATCTCCATACTGGATACCCTCACAAGGCCTTCATCTCCCTGTATTTCCTCGGTACCGATTTTTATGTCTGTGGGGGTAACACCTGGCAGGAATCTCTGTCTTGATATCTCTGCTGTGTCTACGGCTCTGGATATCGCCCTGCCTCTGGCTTTGATGATCACTTCATCTTCACCGTTATTGAACTGTGTGACTACCGCCAACACATAGCTCATCAGGTCTTTTTTTCCGATATACACTATGTTGTCGTCTCCTCTTTTTTCCTTAACTCTAACATCCTCTTTGTCCGTTTTCATCTCACTATCTTCTTCCATTGCAATCACCTCATATTCGCTGGTTCAGTATGTAGAATATATTAGAGCATTTCTTTAAAAGACATGGTATTGTGTTGTATTTATCGCATGAATTCTAAGAAGGTATTAGATAAAATTGGAAATCTCACTTCAGGATCTGGGAGGTGTGGCGGGGAGGGTAGGGTTTGAACATCCTTATCTATTATTTTTGATTCTGCCTATTCTGCTGGTATTTTTCATGTATATGAGAAGGGAGGGTATGAGCAGGGGGAGGATGGTATTCCTGTTTTCGAGGAGTATTATGGTGGTGGTATTGGTCGCTGCTCTTGCGTATCCTTACTTCACTGAGGTGGTGGAGGAATTCAGGGATGTTGCCTCGGTAGTTATTTTATCTGATTGCTCGGGGAGTATGAGTGTTTATGGTATGGGTCGGGAGTACGTTGATTCTTTTTACAGGGATCTGAGTCTCAGGGTGGGTGAGGCCACAGGGTATGCTGATGCGGTGGAGTTGGTGTATTTCTCTGAGGGTAATAGGACGGAGATCGGGAATTCCCTTTACCAGGAGTTTGTGAGGGGGGAGAGGAGTGAGGAGTTGATTGTTCTCATAAGCGACGGCAACAATAACTATGGGAGGGATGCTGTGGATGTGTCCAGGGTTTTGGGCGGAGCTAATACCTCGGTTTATGCTCTGGCTCCTGTTGTTGAATCTGATGACGTTTATGTTTAGGGGGTGGGGGGCCGGAGGAAGACTCCGGTGAATGTAGGTTATAGCCTGAATATTGAGGTAGGTAAGGTTGGGGGGAATGTAAACTATACTCTCTATCTGAGGGTGGATGGGGATACGAAGGATGTCATCGGGGTCTCACAGAACACCTCGACGTATGAGAGGGGGATCATCATTAATTTCACGGAGGCGGGGGTTCATGAGGTTGTCGTTGATTTGATTTCTAAGGGTGGGGATGCATTGGATATAAATAACGCGTATATGAAGACTGTGGATGTCACTGAGAAACCGAGGGTTTTGCTTGTATCAGGAGACAGCAGGTCTCCTCTCATCAGTGTGCTTGGAGGTAATTATGATGTTACGGTTGAGTCCCGATATGAGGGGTCAGGTGATTATGATGCGGTGTTCCTCGATAACCTGAACAGCAGTGTTCTTAACAGGTGGGTTGTGAACTCCCTGCATGCTTATGTTGTGGACGGCAATGGGTTGGTGGTGGTTGGCGGGGATAATGCTTTTGAGAACGGAGCTTATAGGGATAGTCTGGTTGAGACACTGCTTCCTGTGATGTCCACAGACCCCCCTAAGGAGAAGAGGAAGCCGATAGCTGTGCTTTTTTTGATTGATGTTTCCTCAAGTATGAGGGATATGAGCAGCACATATCCTGGGTCGTATTTAGACGAGATTAAGGCGAACGTCATAGGGATTATACGGGAGTTGGATGATGAGGATTCTGTGGGAGTTAAGGCATTTAACGTTCCGGTATGGGATATCGTCCCGATGATGGAGATAGGCGATAACAGGGAATTAATAGAAAACAACGTAATGAGGTTGCAGCCTGCCAAAGAGGGAGGAACTATGTTCACGCCGGTTTTTTTGGCTGCTAAGGGGACGATGCAGAAGTGTGAATCGAAGAGACATGTGATATTCATGTCTGATGGTCTGATCCCCTCAACTGAATCAAAAGATATTTTTTTGAATGAGATAAAATCCATGGCAAAAGATGGAGTTAAGGTTAACACGGCGAGTTTTGGGTATGAAGCTAACATGATAAGTGGGGCGGATTTGATGGAGGATATCGCAGAGAAAGGTAATGGCAAATATTACGCTATAGAGCTTAGAGAGAGGTTGAAGATTGACTTCAGGAGGGAGGAGGAGGAAGATGAAGAAGAAAAGGGGTATTATAAAATCGGGGTGTTTGACCCGTATCACTTTATTACGAGGAATATACCTGACTTCAGTGCCTCGATAGATCGCTATAATGCTGTGACCGGGAGATCTATTGCGCAGGTTCTCATCTCCACCGAAGATAAGATGCCGATAGTTACGGTGTGGAGGTTTGGTTTAGGGAGGGTGACTGCTGTAACCACAGATAATGGAGGGGATTGGGCATCTAATCTCTACTCCAGTGGTAGGGGGGTTCTGGTTTCGGCGGTAACTAATTGGGCTGTGGGGGACCTTGAGAAGGGGAAGGATGTGAGAATAAATACTGAGGATGTGTTTCTTGGGGAACGGGCTAGGGTTTCTGTGGTATCTGAGAGGGAGCCTCTTTTGTTTATGGTTGATGGGGGGGAGGTTGAGGAGTTGAGGTTGAAGCAGACCGACATCAATGAACACTCTACGTTTGTAGGGGCGGATGATGTCGGCTTCTATTTCCTGAAGGCTGAAACATCAGATGATGTGGATACGGATGCCATCGCAGTTAATTACCCGAGGGAGTATTCTGAGCTGGGGGTGGATACCGAAACACTGAGGGCGATCGCAGAGTTAACCGGTGGTGGGGTGTATAATGAGTCTGAGGTTGAGGAGCTGAAGGAGGATGTTGTGGAATTCGCCCGGAGGGGGTCGCTGAAGGAGACAGTGAATAAGATTCCCCTCCAATTATATTTAATGGCTGCTGCCTTGTTGCTGTTTTTTGTGGACACCGTCGTCAGGAGGGTGAGGGATGTGCGGAGGAGGCGGAGTATGAGTAAGTATATGGGTGCCGGGTTACAGGGGGTGGAGGGTAAATGATTCTTGGGAGGGAGAGGATTTTTGAGCGGGTGCGGGAGGATAAGTTAATAGAGGAGTTTATGGGGGATTGTTTGGGGGGAGCTGGCTATGATTTGAGGGTTGGCAGGGTCTATAGGCTGAGAAGTGGGGGTTATATAGGCGTCGGTGGCAGGGATGATCCTGCTGTAGAAGAGGTCAGGTTTGATGAGTATCCCCTTGAGCCTGGCGAGTATATCCTTTTTGAGACTGTGGAGAGGGTGAATATGCCGGGTGATTTGGTGGGGAGGATTCTTCCGAGATCAAGTGTTTTCCGTGCGGGGTGTTCGTTGATGAATGCTGTGGTTGATCCGGGATATGAGGGTACTTTAACTCTTGGTTTAAGGAATCTGTCCGGGCATGTGTTTAGGTTTGAGCGGGGTGCGAGGATGGCACAGATTGTTTTTGAGGAGGTTGCGGGTAAAACGAAACCGTATGAGGGAAGGTATCAGGGGGGTAAGGTGGTTTAGCGAAGTAATCTCCTGAATTCCTCCGTAGAATACTCTCGGCAGCTTTCCAGTCATGCTCTAACCTTTACAGTAGTTAATGCAACATTCTGCACAGACGGGATCTCCTCCTCAGCCTCAAGCCTATCTTTTATATGCAATCTCATATCATCCCTTAAATTCTCAAGGACTTCCTCATAGGTTTCCCCCTGAGTATAGCAGCCCTGGAGTAGGGGGCATGACGCAAAATACCCGGACTCATCCTTCTCTATGATCACAGGAAACTCAAACATCTTACCCACAATCCTCTTTTTCATTTTCTATTATTACTTGATATTTGCCGCTTAAATTCCCGTACTACTCCACCAACACCAGTTGAAGAAGATTCTTCTTTCTGCAAAAAAACGAGGCCAGAGAAAACAGTGTTTATCAGGTTATCTGATCTCAACAGTATCCCCTAGTTTGGGGATGTGGGTTTCGCCTATTCGCTGGACTGATTTCCCTTCCACTTCACATAGTATCTGAATTCCCGTAGATCTTCTCCTTTTTTCTTGCTGCTATAGTATCTTGCATATAGTCTTGCCTTCCCTTCATGGGATTTTGGCACAGGATAGTGTAGCCTCCTTAAAGCAATCCTCAGCGTCTCATCAGGCAACTTTAGAGCCAGCTTGTACAACTCAGGATAACTATCCGCTCTCTTAACAGCCTCCTTTATTCCCCTGATCTTTTTCTTTTTCTCAGCTTCAAACACACGTTCATATCTACTTATCAGGTTATGCTCCGTACAGAATGACATAACCTTGTCCCTGTTGATGTGGTTGTAAAGCCACCGCAGATCATCTAGATCCCGTGGGCGGTGATAATCCATGCTCTGCAACTTCATCACGGAGATTGATTCATATGTCGGGCATTTAATATCTATTTCGTTCATTCTTGTGAGGGTGAATGCCCCTAATCTATTGATTATATCCTCTAAATCAACTGGTTTATCCAACGTGCTCAGGATCTCGACTTTGATGGTTTTACCGGCGGGTAAGGTTACGTCAAAGTAGGATGTAGTGAACGTATGTTTAATTTTGGATACGCTGCATCCCTTCTCACTGCATGCCTTTTTAAGTCCTGTCTCGATCACATACTCCTGAGCTGCAATGTTAATGGTTTTATCCCTTATGAAGACATCAACGTCTTCAGTTCCCCTTCCTCTCTCAAGAACCCCGAGGGCGACTCCCCCGATAAGGATGATCTCCTTCCCGCCAGCCCTCTTTATGGCGTATGTCAGCACATCCAGTATCTCTATTAAATCCTTTCTTTCAACTTTCATGATTACACCTCAATCTCATCCCACCGGGGGTTAATCACCTCAAGGAACATGGTGCCGGACATCTCACCTTCAAAAAGTGCACTCCATTCACCCCTGAACTCAGGATGCAGGATCTCTGGTTTAACCTCCTGGAGTTCTTCCCCGAGAATATCCAGTATAAACTTTATGATCGGTATCGGCACAGATGTTTTATGCACTAAGTTTATGAAGATATCTCTTTCACCTGGACTCATCTTCCGGACCAGCTGATACATATTCAGCAGGGTTCTGCCGTCTGCTCTAACGAATTGGGTGAGTGCGAGTAAAACGATTTCCGGTGTCTTCCTAAACTCCGGGATGTGCCAGAAAAAAACGTCAGATAAGCATCTATGGACCCTAAAATACAATTCCTTATTTCCTAGGATTGCATCTATCTCGGTTGAGAAATAACCTTTTAATGTGTGGGGGGATATGTCTTTGGAGGTGAGGATAACTGCTTTAGGGAATAATAGGGATGTCAGCTTTTTGTTGAATTCAACCTCATCCCCAGCATATAATGCCTTAAAGAATATATGCGGCGGGTAGATGAGGTAGTGTCCCCTCTTTTTTCCCTTGAGGAGTAGTTTTGACTTCAGTAAGCGGGTAATCCATGGGTGTTTTGGCTCTCGGATGTCTAGTTCATCGAAGGTGAGGGGGGTGAGTGGGGTTTCTGCTAGGGAGACTTTGTTTTTGTGCTGCTTATATGTTCTATAAGCTAGTTCGGTTAGACTTTTTGCAGGATACATCAATTTTACCTCCGAAGGATTTATAAAATTATTTTATATATTTATAGGAAATCAAGATATAAAAGTAATATATAGAATGAAAACGGTAGTTAAAGAAAACCCAAGGATATGCGATAAAATCCAGGAGCAGAAAACACTACCCCCCCCTCCAGGTTATCTGATCTCAACAGTATCCCCTAGTTTTGGGATGTGGGTTTCGCCTATTCTCTTGACTAATTCCCCTAGTTCCTCACATGCCTTGGGGTCTCCGTGTACCAGAATAATTTCTTTGGGATTGGCTTTTCTAATTATTTTCCCTAAGGCGTCTTTTCCTGCGTGGGCTGAGAAGTCAAAGTAATGTACCTCCATCTTGATAGGTATTTTGTTGCCGTTCATGTTGTCTATGATGTAGCCTTCATCTTGGAGTAGTCTTCCGTTGGTGCCTTCAACCTGGTAGCCTGTGAGTAGGATGCTGCTTTTCCGGTCCCCGTACAGTTTACTTATGTAGTGGACTGCGGGTCCTCCGTTGAGCATTCCCGCGGTTGTGATTATTATTGCGGGCTCCCTGATGGCTTTTTTCCTGTCTCCTCTGTGTTTTATCCACTGTGATCTGCTTGCTGCTTTCCTTAATAGATCAGGGTCCTTCAGGTATTTAGGGTACTGGAGGAATAATCTTGTCATATCCTGTCCCATCCCGTCCAGGTAGGTGGGGTAGTTGATGTCCGCCAATACCATCAGCATCTCCTGGGATCTGCCTACCGCAAATGCTGGTATGAGGGCTGTCCCTCCTCTTGCAAGGGTTTCCTCAACTCTGTCGATGAAGTCTTTCTCCATCTCCTTCCGGGGTGGGTGGCGTCTGTTTCCGTAGGTGCTTTCTGTGATGATGACATCTGCTTTTGGGGTGGTTTCGCAGCCTTTCAGCAGGCAGGTGTCTGATAGCTTGATGTCTCCGGTGTATAATACCTTCATGGTGTCTGTTTCAAGTAGGATTGATGCGCTTCCGGGGATGTGGCCTGCGTCATATAGTTTGAAGGATAGGTTGTCGTTCAGCGTATAGCTTGTGTTATAGTTGGAGTCTTTCTCCAGGCTTTTCATGGCGTCTATGTCGGGGAGGGTGTAGGGGGAGCCCAGTCCCTTCATGTCGTTTATCTTCACCAGGTCTCTTTGCAGTAGATGGGATAATTCGAAGCTTATGTCTGTGGCATACATTGGGGCCTTGAATTTCTTGTAGAGGGCGGGAACCGCACCTGAGTGGTCTAGGTGGGCGTGTGATAGTATGAATGAGTCTAGTCTAGGGGGCTGTTGAGGGTATTTCACTGTTTCCCCGCCGAGCTTAACCCCGCAGTCCATCATCACCGAATACTTATCGTGTTCCGCTAGTATGGATGATTTCCCTACCTCCCTTGCCCCACCGTAGAATGAAAACCTGATTTTAATCAATCCTCCAGCTATAGTTTAATATTAAGGTTCATTCAACAATAAATATGTTTCGGTGGGGATATGAAAAAGAATATTTTTTGTTTGGTGTTTGGTCTTCTGATTCTCGGGTATGTGGTATTGAGTCTGAATCCTGAGGAGGTTGTCGGGCACCTTCTGAGGATCAGGTTGGAGTATTTTGTTTTGGCGGCTTTTGTTTATCTCATCCATGAGTCTCTGGCTGGTTTTCTGTTGAGTATATTGATGGGGAGTAGGGTGAGGTTGCATAGGATGATACTTGCCCATATGCTTGGGATGTTGTATGGTTATGCGACTCCGGGGAGGGTGGGTTATTATTACACGGCTTTCTCTATAGCCAAAAAGACTGGGACCTCCCGGTCGAGGAATATTGGGTTGTTAACTTTGTATCAGGGCGTGAATTTTTTTGTTAAGGTGTTTCTCTGTACTTTGGCGGTGCTTTATTTCTCTGGGTTTATTATGGAGATTGAGTCCCAGACTTATCTTTTTCTTGTTTCGGTTGCGCCGTTAATCCTTGTGTTTGGGATTGTTTTGTTGTTGTATACTGACTGGTTGAATGGTGTTGTTGGGGGGGTGTCTGTGAGGTTGCTTGGTTATCTGAGGTTGATGCAGGAGTCGTGTAGGGGTGTGGGTAGGGGGAGGGTTTTCAGGGTGACTTTGCTTGTTTTTGTCGGGTGGTTTGTTATGAGTTTACAGTGGTTTCTTATATTGGTTTCTCTTGGTGTTGGTGTGGATTTCCTTATGGTGTTGATGCTGCAGCCGCTTTTGACTACGGTTATGTTTATCCCCATATCCCCTGGGGGTTTGGGTGTTGTGGAGGGGGGTGGTGCGTTGTTATTTAATCTCTTGGGTTTTGGTTCGGAGTCTGGGGCTGTTTTTGTTCTGTTGGTTAGGTTTAATTCTGTTTTGGTGGATTGCCTTGGTTTGTTGGATGCTAGAAGGTAGTTTGTGGGGGGGTGGTTTCCCTGGTTTTTGTTCTCAGCCAGTAGATGATGATGCCTGTGAAGGAGACTAGGAAGATGGCGAGGTATGTGTTGAAGCCTGTTATTGGGGTGTGGAGGTTTTTGTCTGCGAAGTATAGGAGGAATTGGGGTGTTAGTCCTAGGATGAGGCTGACTCCTAGTCGCTCTATCAGGTCCAGGTCGTTTTTTCTGGGGAATATGGCTAGGCTTAGTGTGAGGCCTGGAACAAGGATTATCAGGCACGTGGATGTGGCTACGATGAGTATGGTGATTAAGTCCATTGTAATATAATTTAGAGTCTATTAAATAAAACAGGAGGTTTAGGGGGGTTTTCAGTAGACTACTCCTTTTAGTGGGACGGTTCTGCCTTTTTTTATTGTTCTTATCTTGGGTTTTGTTTTTTTTCGTGTGTTTTGTAGTCTTCTTTTTCTTTTAGGGAGGTTTTTTGATTCCTCTTTTCTTTGTTTTTTTTTCGTGGTTTGTTTTTTTCTTGTGTGTTTTGTGGATTCTTTTATTTCGAAGTGTACTTTAAGGGGGTCTGCGTGTAGGTCGTATTTTTCGTCGTCTGTGAGTAGGTGGCTTAGGTGTTTCAGTATTTGCTGGGGGGTTTGGTTGCTGATTTTTTTTCCGTGTATCATCTGTTAAGTATGTTGTTTAGGTGGATAAATTAGGGTTGCGTAATCGCTGGCTGTAATTTAAATAAAAAGAGAAAGAAGTAGGTTTATTCTGCTGCTGTTCCTTCTTCTTTTTTCTTTCTTTTAGTCATGAGGAATAGTAGCAGGAGTAGTAGTAGGAATAGCCCTAGTAGTGCTCCTTCAGGCATTAGTCCGATTAGTGCTCCGGTGGGTCCTGTGTCGGTGGTTGTTGTTGTTTCTTTGATTGTGGTGGCTGGGGTTGTTGTTTCGATGGTTGTTGAGGTTGTTGAGGTTGTTGTGGTTGTGGGTGCGATTGTTGAGGTTGTGGGGCATGCTTTGCATGGTCCTCCGCAGTCTACTGCTTCTTCTCCTTGGTTTTGTATTCCGTCGGTGCAGGTTGGGCAGGGGTCGCATGGTCCTCCGCAGTCCACATCTTCTTCGCATTCGCCGTCCTCATGGCAGTTTTTTATTTTGTCGTAGCATGTGGGTTTTTTCTCGGCTAGGTATCCTATTACGGTGCCTCCACATCCTCCGCATCCGCCGCCTCCTGATTTCACGGTGGTGGTTGTTTTCTTGATAGTGGTTGTTGTTGTCTCAGTGCTGCAGCATGCATGTCCTGAATAGTCAGTAGCAGTATTGATGATACAACATGAAATCCCTGGTCCAGGTATAGTTTCATTTTCAGGGCATGGATTAGGCACAAAACAATCATCGTAGAAACAAGCGTGAAACAGCGCACCAGCAGGATATCCTGCAGCTATGCACTCTTCGTGATCAGTTTGGTTATTATTTGTAACATTTATGCACTTACCCTCACAACCTAAACACCCACCCTCCTCGATGGCGCTAACAGTGATCAACAGGAATCCTATGCATAATGCCAGTACCAGTGTCTTATTTTTTTTCATCTTAACTGGCCCTCCTTTTTACTATTAGATATGCGAATGCTGGTGTTGTCAGCAGTATCATTAATGCTACTGTAAGAGATGCGAACTCTGGCACAGCAGGTATTGATGTGGTCGTCTCCTCGATTGTGGTGGTCGTCTCCTCGATTGTGGTGGTCGTCTCCTCGATTGTGGTGGTCGTCTCTTGGATGGTGGTTGTTGTGATTATGTCAGGAACACATTCACAAAATCCTTCTGGTGGTGCGGGAAGGACTCCAACCCCCCTGCAAACTAGTCCTGGAGGACACCATCCGTAGCATTCGGGGTATGTACATTCTTCACAGAGCATCTCTACTGTAAAGTTCCAACTGTCTGAAGATGAAAAAAAACCCGATGCATAAATTGCACAGTAATATGTATGAGGGCCATTAGCCACAGGAACATCTGGGAAGGTGTAAGTGCCAGTCATAGGTGAACTTATTGTTTCCACAGGTACTGTAGACCCGTCAACATATAGCCCCAGTTCATCTAGAATTTGACCACCGTCGTTTACATGGCACTGAAAATCTATTGTATTCACATGGAGGGTATCCCCATTTGCTGGGTTAACGTTCTCAACAGAGGGATCATTACCATTAGCGCTTACAGAACCTGAAGCAAAGATCAGAATAACAGCTAATACTGCAAAAAATATAGTTTTTCCCGTGAAAAAATGTTTTGTTTTAGGGTACATATCCAACCACCTTGTGTTATTATTGGAATCGAGTCTTTAAAAAGCATGTGTGTTTTTTTGGGTGATTATGCCGGAAAAACAATGTTTTTCCGTTTATTATTCAATTTTTTTCGAAGGGTTAAGTAATTTGTTAAACCCCTGGATCTGGATTCAGGGAACATGCGACGCTGAATCAGGTTTAGCATCAGGTATCGTTACAGCCCTCCTAACCTTATAGGATCTTACGGCAGCCAAAGCAACCTCCAAGGCATGCCTGCCCTCCACCCCGCCCACAAGGGGCTCTTTATCCTCCTTTATGCATTCCACGAAATGCTCCAGTTCATTTCTGAGAGGCTCTCCCTTATTGATCGCAAGTCGCTCACAGCCGTCCCCTGTAAACAACTCAACAGTCTGTTCAATATAATCCGCGTAAGCGATACCCTCCGTTCCCGTAACAGTTAACTGCCTTACCTTGTGGGGTGTAAGCCAGTTAGTCTCAACACTACCCGACTTCCCGTTGCTGAATCCGACGAGGATAGAGGCATAATCCTCAAATTTATGGATTACAGATCCGGCATAGGCATGAACAGTCAATATATTATCGGAATACAGGTAAGACATGACATCAATATCATGAACAGCCAGGTCAGTGATTATGCCCACATCCCTTATCCGGGGATTGTAGGGGCCCACCCTCCGTGCAGAGATAGATACGATCTTCCCCAGCTTGCCTTGATTCTCCTTTAAGGCTATTATAGCAGGATTGAATCTCTCAATATGCCCTACCATCAGCTTCACATTATTTTTTTTTGCATTAGTGATCATCAGGTCGGAGGCTGTGAGGCTGTCGGCTATGGGCTTCTCAACCAAAACGTTGATGCCCTGGTTCATAGCATGCAGGGAGATGTCTTTATGTAGTGTTGTGGGCACAACAACGCTCACCAGATCCAGGTCACTGGAAAGCAGCTTCTTGTAGTCGGAGTAGGATGCTGTTTTGTATTGCCCGGCGATGGTGTCTGCTCTCTCCTTGTTGGTGTCTGCGACACCCACCAGCTCGACTCCGTCTAGCTCTGAGTATATCCGGACATGGTGTCTGCCCATCTCGCCGGTGCCGATGACTCCTGCTCTGAGAGAATTTTTCATTAGGCCACCACCTGATGCTTAATTTTTATGGAGTAGTTGCTTATATAACTCATAGTTGATGTTTATATTATAGGAATCCAGGATATAAAAACAATCTTCATTTTTTATCCACATAAATTAAACATTGTCCTAAATTAGGGGATGGATGTATGTCTGGGATCCGGGATATATGAAAAACTAACCTAATAAATACAATGGACCCACTTTTTCATCTAGTGTTGACGTTCACCGGGGGATTTCTGCTTCTGAAAGGCTTAGACGTGGATTTCAGGGCAGAGGTTATATTCATCCTCTCCGCACTCTCATGTATGATTGACGTAGATCATTTCCTTAATATGAAGGTGCATATATTCCACAACGTGTTCCCCACAATCCTCCTCCCGTTTCTCCTTATGATGTTCTTCCATCTTAAAGGAAGAAAAAAAGGGTTTTATTATATGATGGCGTTTATGGTGATGGGTACCCTAAATCTCCTGGCGGATATGGTCAACGGCTGTGCTGTCCCCCTGTTCTACCCCCTGTCAAAGGCTGAGTTTATGATACCATATAACTGGGTTATGTATCTGCCGTGGCGTCCCTCCACCCAGATCATATCAAGGATGAGCATCGCCTTATCCATCTACTTCGGGCTGATATTTTCCATCATCCTGGCCGGGAAATACCTGAGGAATAAGAAATCATGATCTGCCAACACACTCTCCCTTAACACACACCGTGCCCCCTGTGCAGCGCTCATAGACCTTCGGCTCAACTATTGCATCACAGTAGGAGTCCAGTGTGCCGGGGTTCATGCAGAAGGGTGTGGTGTGGTTTCTCATCACATAATTCTTAAAGCAGTAGGAGGAGATAGTGTACTGCCCGCACATGGAGTCGTTGTAGCATATCGGGGTGCAGGGTCTGCAGGGCCCTCCGCAGTCTATCTCCTCTTCGTTCTGGTTCTGCACGGTATCATCGCAGGCTGGAGTCATACACTTTTTATAGTAGCACCAGCCGCTCATGCAGTCTCTATCCACGCCGCATCTCATCCGGACCTCACACGGGGGACATACTCCCCCGCAATCCACATCCGTCTCGTTCTGGTTCAGTATCCCATCATAACAGTTTGGTTGAGGGTTAGTCAGCTGGTACACTACCCCGTCAACTGAGCCTGCCACTATCTTCTTGCCGTCAGATGATGCATCAATATCCATCACAGCCGCCGCCGCCCTGTATCTCCACAGCAGATCCCCTTCCCCGCTGAAGATGTGGAGTGTTCCGTTTCTGGTTCCAGCAACCACATATCCGGCATCTGACACCGCCAGCCCGTACACGTTCCAATCCACCTCCCATGTCTTAAGGAGCCTGCCTTTTCTGGTATACAGGTACACGTAATTTGCTTCCCCGCGCTCTCTACCCCCCGCCCCAACTGCAACATATCCCCCGTCGCTTGCCAGGTCTACGCTGTAGGAGCTGGAGCTTATCCTCTTACTCCACAGCAATCTGCTTCCATCATACAGTTTCAGTGTGGACTTATTGTATGATTCGCCTACTATCTCAGCCCTGTATCTGCAATCAGGTGTGTATTTGAATCTGTAGACGTGCTCTTTAATCTCATAGTTATCCCATGTCAGAGCACTTCTTTTCAGCTCCAGGAACTGCTCCTTTCGGGATTGACTGCATATTCTGCCTAAGTCAGGCATCCTGTCCTTAACACTCTTACTAACCAGCCTAGCACCCAGATCAAATAAAAAGAATCCTGATTCAGGGTATACTGTGATATATCTGTCTTCTATGAAATCAACATCGGTTATGCTGTCGCCTGCATCATTTACGCCGACAAGATTCCCGTCTACGTCAAAGACATGTATTTTTGCCCCCCGGGAGTTTGATCCCGCAACCAGGTACCTGCCGTCTGTGCTTATGCTCACCGAGGTCAGCATTCCATCGACTTTTTTTGTCCATGAGGCGTGCGGTTCATTTATGTAGACCTCATCACACGGTCTGCAGGATCCCCCGCAGTCTACATCTATCTCCTTTTGGTTGAGTATTCCATCAGAGCAGGTGGGGCACGGCCTGCAGGGTCCCCCGCAGTCTACGTTTTCTTCGCCCTGGTTTTGGATTCCGTCAGAGCAGCTGCCTACCGCACATACACCGTTCCTACACCATCTGGTGGTGCAGTCTACGTCCCTGAGGCAGGTTTGATTCACAGGACACAGTCTGCAGGGTCCCCCGCAGTCTACATCGGTTTCAAGTAGATTCCTCACTCCGTCGAAACAGTAGCAGGGCATACAGCTGCCTCCACAATCCACACCTACCTCGTCATGATTCAGTATGCCGTCCCAGCAGTCTGGCTCCGTGCATATCCTGTTAAGGCAGAACCCGCTCAGGCAGTCAGAATCTGACCTGCACCGTAATTGCCCGCCGCAGGGCATACAGATGCCTCCACAATCCGTATCTGTTTCATTTACGTCCCGGACTCCATTCCTGCATGTCAGGTTCTCTATGCTCTGATTAACAAACTCAGGTGTTCTCTCCCTCAGGAAGTAGTGGATGCTGTAGGTTTTGTTCGCCGCATTTAATCTGATGCCTACCTTCGCGGGGAGTCTCAGATTTTCTGGTATTTCAACTATCTTCTCCCTCTCCAGCTTCATTACCTGAACATCACCTCCCCTGCCGAGCCAGAACTCATCTTGTTCCACAAGCTGGTTATTCAGAAGTATTTTCAGGTCATAGGATGTGATCTCATGTTCCCTGCAGTCCACTATGTATCTAAGGGAGGAGGAGTTTCCATATAGGATGTTGGAGTAGGAGCCTTCTGCGAAGTAGATTGCGGTGAATGATTCTTTTCCTTTCATAACAAGCCCCACCCAGATTAACGTGATAAGTATTCCGATCACTAATGCGATGGCGAGGGCATTCTCGATGTCGCTTCTTTCGGGGTTTTTCCGGTAGCTCCAGTAGACCAGCAGGGTTAAGCAGGTTATTGTGAGGGCGGCTATCGGGTACCAGTAGCTCACCTCCCTTTTTCTGAGACCGATTTCTGCGGATAATGGCACATAACCGGTTTTCTTCGCCTCTATTTCTATATCCTGTATCTGTCTGGTCTCGATTAGGAGTTTTCCGTTTATGTCGGTGTGGAACAGATCATGTCTGTCGTCGTGGGTTACCGTTACTTCGGCGTTTTCTACTGGCTTTCCGTACTCGTCCCTCAGTAGTATATCGAGGCGGTCTTTACCGAGGTCTGCATCGATTTCTATCTCAAACAGTGCTACTTCAACGGTTACCTCTCGGGGGGGCTCAAACGTGTTTTTGTTTCCTACACCTGCCAGCAGGAGGTAATCCCTTAACTCCTGTTCCTCGGGGACCTCAAGCTCCAGGAACAGTTTCTTGTTTTCGTTTTTCTTCAGGTCAATTGATTCTGCGTATCTAATCTTCCACCCATCCAGGAGATTAGATAGATATATGGAGATGTTTGTTTCATCGTAGTCTCCTGTGTTGGTTACGTTCAGGTAGAGTCTTCCTGTTCCTCCGGGTCTTATCCTCAGGTCTTCCACAGTGTATTGGAGTTTATGGTATCTGCCTCCGTCAAGAACAAGGAAGTTTCTCTTTCCGGAAGCAGAGTTGTTTTTTCTGTCGATGGCGTTGCATTCTATCTGATATTCCCTGCTTGAGATTTCCTGTGTTATCTGCAGTCCCTGTTTGTTCGTCCAGGTGTTGTCCTTAGGGAGCAGGTCTCCGTGTGTTGCGTTGTCGTAGAGGGTGAACTCGTTATCTCCTATTCTGCAAGTAATTTTTCTGGTTCCGTAGATCTGGTTGGGTTTCGCCTTAACCTCTATGAATCTGCCTTCCTCGAGGGTTTTCTCGTAGTTTCTGATGTGCTGGATCATTAGGCTGTTGCTTTCTTTTTCTTTTATTGTTGTCAGGGGGGTTATGAATCTCGCGTACTCCAGCCGCGCATCCCAGAGGTTTCCCTCTGTGAACAGGTATCTTATGGTTCCTGTGACCTCGTCTCTGTCAGCTGGGAGATGCAGGTAGTATTGAAGCAGGTCGTAGTTTTCCCTGTCTCTGATTGATGCTTCTGCGAGGTTTCCTTTTCCCATGATGCAGAATACGTAGTCTCCTGTTCCATTATCCCTGTCTTTGGCTGCCATATAGAAGGTCTTGTTGTCGCCGTAGCCTCTTTCATGTATCTGGGATTTATGTCTGCTTTGGTTGAAGTAGGGCTTCACCAGGTTATGGATCTCAAGTCTCACGTGTTCTCTCTGTTCCTCCTCTTTTTCTGTTCTCCCGAGTTTTTCTGTTACCTCAAAGAGGGGGTTGTTGTGGTAGAAGGAGTATGTTCTTTCTATCCTGTAGTCGGATGAGTTTGTGCTGCAGTTTATCCTCACCCTTATTGGGCCCTGGTCCATGATGGTGCATCTCCAGTTTTCGGAGTATGCCGGGAAGTAGTCGCTTCTTCTTCCGGATATTATTCTCCGTCCATGGCCGAGTCCCTGCCCATATGCTATGTTTGATTTATTATGGCATTCGTATTTTTTGTTCTCGTATCTGTTCACACCCAGCTGGCGGTCTAGGTAGGAGATCTCCCATATAGTTTCTTTGTCTTCGATTGTTATGCCGTGGCGGGTCCATGATACCTTCAATCCTTGGGCGGGTTGTTCTGGTTCGATGATTTTGGGGTCGTCGCAGTAGTATAGGTAGTAGAGTTTCTGGTTGTTTGCGGTTACGTTTCCCTGAAATATCAGCTCGTCTCCGTTGATCTGGTATTTCAGGTTGTTTCCGCCGACCTCGTTTTCCTTGTCCGGGGTTGCCTGGGGGTCAATGATTCTGATGGAGGCTCTGTGTTTTAGGTCTATTGTGAGGTTATCCAGCCTCAGAAGGATTGGTTCGTTCACTGCTTTAATCCCGACTGTTTCATTTAGGATTACCGGTATTCTCTGGTTCCATTTAAGGCTGTCTGTGGTGTCTGAGTCGTACCATAGTTCCGCGTATGCGGAGGTGGTGCTAAGTAGCAGGATTATGAGTAGTGGAGGGATCAGTCGGTTCATTTTTTAGGGGGAGTATATAGATAACGCAGACAAAGAAAAAAACGCAGTATCTTGGAGTTGATGTTTTAGATGTCTCTTTGTGAATTCCACGTATTTCATTTCATTTAGTCCTAGTTATTTAGGACTTATTAAGATAGATATGAGGTTGTTTAGGGAGGGATCTAAGGCTCACAGGGATGTTTGGAAGAATAAAAAGAGGAGAAATAGATTATTTTCTGGATATCAGGTAGGCGAATCCTGGGGTCACTAGTACGATTAAAAATGCTACGAATCCGCTTACGAACTCTGGCACGGAAAAATCCCACTTGTATTCGATGAGTTCGATGACGTCGTTTCCGCAGGTGATGGTCGCATGTAGGTTGCTTATCTGGTGATATGTGGGTGTGCCTAGTGCTGTTTTAGGGGCTGCAATTTCTATAACCCAGTTGTTAACTCCATTGTCATCTGAAACGTAATCATCGGTATATGCAACAGTTGCATCTCCTGTATGATCATCACAACTCGTAATCCTTAGGGGTTCGCTAGATGGAAAATCAGTGGGATCCGACCATGTTGGATTGTGACATATCTTACCTTTTCCACTTCCTGTTAGTATTATCCCATATTCATAATCTCCGTCATTATCCAGGTCCAGAGCCAGATCACCTGGATCACAATCAGAAATTCCACCAGGAGGCATAGATGTAACGATCGCAAAATACGCTTTGTGGGAATCATCATCGAAGTACATCGCCTCTATATCATAGTGTTCTCCGCCGGCTGGCTGCTCGTAAATTCCGCCATATTCAGAAAATACTGGCTCATCATAAGGTGAGGAAGAAGAACCACTACCTTTAATATGAGTCCCAGTATCTGTATAACCAGACCAATCTTCACAGTCTATTCCTCTCCAATTAGAAGGCCAATAATCAGGTCCATTTACACAGTCCGGATCTATATTATCCTCAACTATCCAGTCGACTGTTTCCGTATCTGGAATCCAGTCACTGAAGGGGGTGACACCCCAGTCGTTCAGGTTTCCATCTATTGTATAAGCTGAAGCATATGCACTTAGTAAAAAAACGCTTAGTGCCAGTACCAGTATCTTATTTTTATTTTTCATTTTATTATAGTATGGTTATTTATTGTACATTAAGTCCTTAAAAAGAAAGATTTAAGATAAATCTTCAGTATTTTAAAATTTATTACATACGT
>CBFCYF010000015.1:0-23934 GCA_965602195.1 uncultured archaeon
AACTGATATTAGGGACTATACCTAAAAAATGTTGGGGTGATTACGTTATAACCCCTCGCTCACCCGATCATCTGATATACCTTAAATACACCGAAAAAAACTTCCGGTAGGTTTTCTTGTATTTATCCAGGAAGAACCTTTCAAGGTTTGAGGCATAACCCCTATGAAAGTCTTCCAGACATTTGATGTAGGAATCTCTCTGTGTTTTTCTTATTACCATGGGAGGATACTTGTTTCTCAGGAGAATAATATTTGACAGAAATCGTCCAACCCTCCCATTACCGTCCTCAAAGGGATGAATCCTCTCAAATCTTCCGTGGAACAGAGCAGAAACCCTCACCGGATGAATCCCCGATACACTCTCATCATACCATTCAATTAGTTTATCCATTTGCTCTTTGACCTTCTCTGGAGAGGTTAATTCCACATCGCTTCCAAGTATGTAGTTGGGGAATTTCTTGTAGCCGGTTCTCGTATCTATGTCCTTCATCAACATCCTGTGCAGTTTAATTATATCCCCCTCCCGGATCCTGAATCTATTTCTAAGGACAAAATCCATCACCTTTCTTGAATTCCGTGCCTCATATATCTCCCTGAGGTCCTTGCCCTCGATCACTCTGTTCTCAAACATTACTATTGCAACATCCTTCAAGGTCAGGGAATTACCCTCAATGGCGTTTGACTCGTAGGTGAAGTTTGCCGTGAATCTGTCAAATACGTCCTTGAATTGCTCCTTTGAGAAGTTCTTTAGCGTGTACCGATAATCTACTTTGATTTCCTCTATCTTCTTAATCTGGGTTTTATTAAATAGGGGGTCTGTCTCATATCTTTTCAGAGCATAATCTATATACAACTTCTTTTCTTTTTTTATGAAGTAGTCCAGGTACTTTTTCTTGAGTTCCTCTGTCGAGAGATTTTTATCTCTGATCAGCTTCTGTATGCTCCTGACCTTCCCATCCGGCAGTCTGATTGACTTCGTGAGGTAGGGATACTTTCTACCGTCAATGAGTTTTTCCTTGATATATGTCACAAGATATAATTAGACCTACAAATATATAAACAGCTGGAAAATGTAGGGGTATGTCCCGGGTTATCAAACAATCTCCCTCAGATCCCGGACAAAATCTCTGATGGAATCCCCTGTGACGTGAGGCATTACAACAATCCTCATACTCCCGGATCTCTCATCCAAAAGTATATCCCAGCCCCTCCCCCTCAGCGTATCCCATACCCGCTCAACATCCTCCACAGTAATAGCTACAAAATTAATCTCAGGCTCCACCAATAACCTCACCCCCCTGATCTTTTTCAGCTCCCCGCAAAGTATCTCCGTGTTCCTCATACACTCCCGGATAATCCTCCTGTAACCCTCCACCCCCAGATAATTTATGACAGCCCAAACAGCGGCTATGGAACCCCCAGACCTGCTTCCGGACAAAGTGTATGTGGAAAAAGGCAGATAACTTGGTTTTATTTTTAAAGCCTCCAGGTATGACATATCCCTGAAGAAGATAGAGCCCGCAGGGATTGGAGCCATACCCATCTTATGGGGATCGATTGTTATGGAATCCACCCCACTGAGCCTGAAATCAAATTCATGAGGTCTGTCCAGAAACGGAATAACAAACCCCCCGAAAGCAGCATCCACATGGAAAAATACATCGCCACACAACTCACTCATCTCTTTTATGGGATCAACAACCCCAAGAGCAGATGTTCCTGCCGTAGCTACTACTGCAAGAGTATCTCTATTTATCTTAGCCTCTACAGCCGATAAATCCGCCCTAAAATTCTCATCAAGAGGAACCCATGAAACCCTCAGATCCATTAAATTCGCAGCCCTCTCGATAGAGTAATGAGCCGACACAGGGACAATTATCTCTCTCTTTTTGGGATTCATCTCCCTTGCCACATACAATGCCATGATGTTGGCTTCTGTGCCCCCGGTTGTTATATAACCTGCGACACCCGGGTTATGCAGAACCGAACCAAACCACTGTATAACCTCATCCTCCATACGTTTAACACCTTTGAATACGTGGGTATCAAGAGCGTTGGTGTCCGAGAATATCTCAAATGCTTCTACACTAATACCTGGGGGTTTAGTTGATACAGAAGACAGAATCCTGCCGTCTTCATAGAGAAGGTCCCTGCCCCTCATCTCCCTGAGTTTCTTTATTATTTCATCTCTATCCATTCTCACCAACTCCATCCAAGGGAATCCTGCCCTCGTGCAGTGCAGAGCCCACAAGTACCGCTGAGATTCCCACCTCAGCTAATAATCGGATGTCCCGGGGATATCTGATTCCCCCCCCATAAATTATTCTCCTTCCGGGAAGGCTTCTGAGAACCTTCATGCACAAGGAAACATTAGGTCCCTGGGATATCCCTGCCCTTGCCAGATCCATGATGATTATTGTCTCCATTTTACTGCTACCTGCCACGATATCCATAAAATCATCCAAACCCATATCCATAGCCGAAAGCAACTTCCCATCCCTCGTATCGATGCTGAGAATAAAATCTCTTGGAAATTGCAGCAAATTCAGGGAAGAAAAGGACTCTGAGGCAACTACGGGTTTAATTCCATCCATCTGGACGGATACCATATCATCCGGTTCCCATACACCTACATCCGCCATTATAGAGAGTCTGGCCCCCATAGACATCCTCTTTAGGAGATCGAGGTCGGGTTTAGAGTTGAGGATTCCATCCAAATCCGCCACATAGATCTCCCTGAAACCGAACCCCTGGATTCTCTTAGCCAGAGTCAGGGGATTAGATGAATTACAGAGAATGCTCTCCAACTCTTGGCAGCAATCTCTTTCGCCGGCCACAGCCATCCCGTCTCTAATGTCTATCACAGGGATAATGAAGGATTTTACATTAAACATGTTATCGGCACAAGAAATTTACGAAGTAAATTTCTTGGTTATTGGGAAAATCCTGATGGATTGGAGAGATTGCAAAGCAATCTCTGCAAGCAAAAACTCTCAGGGAGTTTTTCCTATTTTTGCAAGCAAAGAGCCTAGAGGCTCTTTCCTATTATGAAGTATTGCTATACTTTATAATTCAATAAAAAAAATAGTTCAGACCCTGAACTTAAGATATATATAGCAGTAAAAATACATATATAATACGAAAATGAAAATAGATAATCTTGATCTTGAGATAATCAAACACCTGCAGCAGGATGCTAGATTAAGTTTCCGTTATCTGGGGAGGAAGCTTGGCGTTCCTCATACCACAGTCTTCACAAGAGCCGAAAAACTGGTCAATAAGGGAGTGATCAAGAGGTTCTCCGCCATACTCCACCCCCATGATCTCGGCCTCCATATCGGATACGTGATCGTCAACCCCCCGCCCTCTCAGTCAAAAGAGATAGCGGCAAAGATAGCATCCTTTGATGAGGCGAGGAAAGTCTTCAGAACATTTGACGGTAAGATAATTGCTAAAGTAGTTG
Source organism: uncultured archaeon (assembly GCA_965602195.1). Taxonomy (GTDB): domain Archaea; phylum Altiarchaeota; class Altiarchaeia; order IMC4; family QMZM01; genus CBFCYF01. The sequence continues at coordinate 3,464 of CBFCYF010000015.1, forward strand.
TTCCAGGACATCATGAAGGCTTTGAGGAATTCCTATCGAAGTTGGATGACTGGAATATGAGTGCCTACTCGGTGCATGATGTGGTGAAATTCGATCATAGCATCCCAACAGACACCCTGAAGAGCCTTGAGTTCTATAAAAATAAATGAACACCAGGATTACCTAATCAACAGGCTTATGGATATCCACCCAGAACCTGAACTCCTTAAGCTGCTTTTTCAGTGTATATGGGGTGGCCCTCCCCCATTCAGAGAGCCAGCCATTATCTTCGAATTTCTTTATTACTGATATGTCCCTAACCCCGGCTCTCTGTAAAAACTCTGCCAGACCCCTGTTCCGTATTATAGAGTGCCTGGGTTGGAATATCCCAGACCATGTAGCCCAGACCTTAAAAACCGTGTCAGGGTAGCGACCTCCCCCCATATCCACCGCGAAGATATCGCACCTTTTAGTTAGCTTTAAAACCTCCTTTATGGTTTCGAAATCCCTCACATCACCAAGAACGAATCTAAGATTACCCCCACGTTCCATCAACAATGAAATAGCCTTCGCAGCCTGATCGCTTTTGTCGACTGCGACAGTTAATTTTGTCTTTTTCAGGTATCTCTTCACTCCTTTCCCTACATGGGGGCCTATCTCAAGCACTATGTCTCCATCAGCCACCGCTTCATCCAGAATATTTCTATAGACTCCCACATCATAGACCACAGATATCATCCTAAAACCAAGGAATTATAAATGTGAATTGTGTATAGATTAATTACCACCTGGGTCTGATATGTCAAAAAAAATGAGGCTGGATAAATTAGAGATCATTGGATTCAAGTCCTTCAGGAACAAGACAACGCTGGAGTTTCCGGATAAATTTACCGCCATCGTGGGGCCCAACGGATCCGGAAAGAGTAATATCGTGGATTCTATATGCTTTGTTCTGGGAAGATCACGGGGATTAAGGGTAAACAGCATGCAGGAACTGATATGTAACGGGGGTATCGGAGGAAATCCCTGCAAATTCGCCAAGGTTACCATGTATCTAAGTGACCGTGGCAAAGAGAAAAGAAAGATCAGCAGGGAGATTTACGCAGACGGCAAAAGCATATACAAGCTGGACGGGGAGAGGACCACAAGACAGAAGATCATCGGATTAGTGGGTGACAACGAATACAATATTATCCTCCAGAATGACGTTACGAGATTACTGGATATGCACCCGACGCAGAGAAGAGAGATCATCGACGACCTGTGCGGGATAAACGACTACAACAGAAAAAAAGAGAAAGCAATTAAAGAGCTTGGGAAGGTGGAGGATAAAATCGTTGAAGTACATGTCATCCTCGGTGAAAAAAAAGGGTTCTTGGATGAACTGGGAAGGGAAAAAGACGAAGCCCTCATATACCGCGAAATCAGGGAGGAATTAAACCAGAACAGAGCCAGCATAATACAGAAGGATATGGAGAGATACCAGAAGAAACTGGGGCGGGTAGATGAAAAGATTAAATCCCTGGAGGAGGAGAAATCAGATAAAACGGGGGGTGTTGAGGATATCAGAGCCCGGATAGCAGGACATAACAAAAGTCTGAAGGAGATAAACCAAAAGATATTATCCCTGGAGGAGGAGAAGGGGGCCAGCAGGATACCTGCGTTGAGGGAGGAAAAAATAAGATGTGAAAACAGACTTGAAAACCTCAGAGAGAATCTGAGATCAACAGTAGACAATATCGCAGAAGGTGGGAGGGATTTAAGCAAACTATCTGATAACAAAAAGAAGATAGGAAGTGCCCTGGAGAAGGCAGAAGGGAGGCTGATGAAACTCGAGAAAGAGATTCGTGAGGAATCCGGGAAGGTGGACAACAGGGGTCTGGAGGAGAAAATTGACGGCAGTAAAAGCAGGATATTTGAACTGCGCTCCAAGAGGGAATCCCTCAGACAAGGTGATGAGAGGGGAAAAACAGAGATTGAGGAATTGAAGGCCAAGAGATCAGAGTTGAAGGATAAGGTAGGGGAAATGCTCAGGCAGGAAAAGATTTTAGCCAGGAAAATAGATGATAAGATAGCTGGGAACCGGGAGGCCTTCAAGGAGTATCAGAGAATCAGGGAGGAGCTTCCTAAAATCGATGATAAAAGAGAAATACTACTGAAAAAACTGAATGTTGTGAATGTAGAGGTCGCCGAAAACAAAACCAAAGTAAAGACATTAGAAAACAGCAGTGGAGGTCTTGGAAGCGCCATCAATGCCATTATGAAGCTTAAATCAGTGATACAGGGAGTTCACGGCCCCCTGTTCCAACTGGGCACTATCTCTGACCCCAACTATGAACTGCCTATACAGATCTATGCCAGAGGCAGATTAAATTACATAGTGGTAGAAGATGAGGATGTGGCCGCTAAATGCATCAACTATCTAAGAAATAAAAGGATAGGGAGAGCCACCTTCCTTCCGCTTAACAGAATAAGATTTAGGAGTAAAAAAAGAGCCCCACGGGGATGTATCGGCTTTGCCAGGGATTTCATAGTTACTGATGAGAAATTCAAACCTGTTTTTAATTACATACTAGGCGATACTATCCTGGTGGATGATCTGGAAACAGCCAAAGAGATGGGGGTCGGAAGATGGGAGATGGTAACCCTGGACGGCGACCTGTTAAGGATAAGTGGAATTATGAGCGGAGGTTACCTGAAGGATAAAAAAATAGCGATTAAGTTTATAAACACAGAAGAGCTTGAAGAGAAAATAAAGAATCTACAGAAGAAGGCAGTTGAGGTGGACGGCAGGTATCAGGAGCTGGGCATAGAGAGAAAGAGGATGGAGAAAAGACTCTTGGATCTTGAGGGTCCGGTGCAGAACGGCAGAAATGAGGTGGAGAAGCTGAGGATGGAAAAAGACTCATTGAGGGAGAAGAGAGAGGCAGGTAGTGGGAGGATAGAGGATCTGGGGCTCAGAATCGAGAACACCAGAAATGCCATCAGGGAGGGTAAAAACGAAATTAAATCCCTGGAAAGAGATATTAAGGTGGTGGAAAAGAAACTCGAGAAGCTGCTGAAGAAGAGATCCGAGAGCAACTGGGAGAAACTGGAAAAGATTAAGGATAAGCACAGGGATGTGGACATAGAAAGGAACAGGCTGGAGGAAAAGGCGGGTCTGATAGATAAACGAACAGATGAGATCGGATCAGAACTGAAGGATCTGAAACTTAAGAGGACGGGTATGGAGGGGGAGGTAGGGAACCTTGAGGGGGAGTACTCCCGGATAGAACATGAACTGAAAAATCTGGAGATCGAAAGTAAGGAATTGATAGAGGGCATAGGATCCCTGATGGAGGAAAGAGGTGAGGTGGAGGAGCAGATCACAGACTTAGGTATGACGGTGGGGGCACTGGAACGCTCCCTGAGTGAAATAAATGAGAAAATAAATAGGAAATCTGTTGATAGGGCAACCGCTGAGGCGGAACTATCCCATCTGCGCTCCGAATTTGAGCAATATATGGGGGTGGAGACAGTAGATAAAAGTTTAGGGGAACTCAGAGATAAGATAGAGGTGCTGGAGCGAAAGATCTCAGGGTTTGGTTCTGTAAACATGAAGGCAATAGAGACCTATGATAAGATCAAGCAGGAGTACCAGGAGATCGAGGATAAACTAAATGTCTTGAAGGATGAACAACAGAGTATCTTTAATTTCATGGAGAAGGTGGAGAGAAAGAAGACGGAAACCTTCAGAGAGACATTTAATATCGTTAAGAGACATTTTGAGAAGATATATCATGAACTGTCTGGCGGGGAGGGAACCATAAATGTTGACAATCCAAGAGATATCTCAAATTCCGGTTTATTGATCAACGCCTCCCCCAGGGGCAAGAAGCTAATAAATATGGATAGTATGTCCGGGGGGGAAAAAGTCATCACAAGTGCCGCCTTTCTCCTTGCAATACAACAATATAAGCCGTCACAGTTCTACATAGTGGACGAACTGGATGCCGCCCTGGATTCCGAGAATTCCGCAAGATTAGCGAAGATACTCAGAGACTCAAAAGCTCAGTTCATGCTCATAACCCATAACGATGCGGTAATGAAGCACGCAGAATCAGCGATAGGAGTATCTATGAGCAACGGGATTTCCGAGATCGTGGGGGTGAAATTAACTTAGGTGGAATCATCTGTTTCCTCCATCTCTGCATCTATTTTCTGTATGAGTTTTGCACCTGTCTCATAGCTTGCGATGCCCTTCATTGTTGAATCCTGGATGCTTGATTTCTGGGCTAAAAGCATCCTCTTTCGGGCGTACCTGATCTGATTCTGCCTGATATCCGGGTATTTCTCGATCAACTCGTGAATTTTCTCGGCTAGTTCACCTAATCGGACACTATATTGTTTTTCAAGTTCATGGTATAAGTTCGCTGGAATCTCCCTGTTCTCTCTCATGAGTTTGATTTCATTCAACGCTCTTTGTAGACTGATTTTTTCTGTCAGAATTCTCTCGTATTTCTCAACCTCGGGCCGTATTTTAATTAAATTCAGCATTTTTATGAGGGGTTCCATCGTGAGACCCTGAACGACAAGAGAGAACAAGACAACCCCAAAGACCATGAAGGATAGTTCCTCCAGGTGGGGTATTGCAGGCAGGCTCAGAAGCAATGCTATCGGGATTGAGCCGTGCAGGCCGCCCCAGTTGATAACATGCATCTTCGCAAAGGAGATCTTTCTCTTTGATTTAAGATTTAATGTCATCAGCAGGGGGTAGACTGTAAGGGCTCTGGCTATTAAAACAACCAGGATGGAGACAGTTATCATCACCATCAAATCCGGATGAGATAGTATGTTTCCAATCGGAATCTGTATCCCGATCAGGAGGAATATGAGGGAATTCACCATGAATGCTGTGAGCGCCCATGAATCCCGTATCGCTATTCTTGTTGTGGGGCTCATGGCAAACGCAGTACCCCTGTTTCCAATCAGAAGACCTGCTGCGACAACACCCATAACACCTGAGACGTGGAGGGACTCACATGCGATAAACGTACCATAAGCTAATATCCCTGTGATAACGACCTCTATCAGATGATCATCTATATGTCTCAGAAACCTGTATGTGGAGTACCCTGCGATAAAACCAATCAACAGACCCCCTAAAACAACCATCAGGAACTCGATGATGGTTTCTACTATACTGAAATGCGAGGCCTCCACCACCCTCAGTATCACCATAAATAAAACAATACCCACGCCGTCATTGAACAGGGATTCCCCCTCAACGATCATGGAAAGTCTCTTGGAAACCCCGAGTTTCTTGAATAAAGCCAGCACCGAGATGGGATCGGTGGGCATGATCATGGCGCCAAAGAGTAGACAGTATATCAACTCAATCCCGGTAAGAGAATTCAGCAGCAGGCCCACCAGCAGGATCCCGAAAGACAGTCCAACGACCGCCAACAGAAGAATCGAGGTAAGGTTTTCTCTGAGTTTATCTATGTCGATGTGAATCGCGCCCTCAAACAACAACGGCGGCAGAAAAACAAACAAAATCAGTTCCTTTGAAAGGGAGATGCTGTGAAACCCCATGAAACCGATCCCCAACCCACATAAAACCAACGCTATGGTATAAGGCAACCTGATATATTTAACTGCGATGGCAACCAAAACTGCAATTAAAAGCAGACCCAGAAAACCAATCTCCGTTAAAACCAGTGCCTCCTCCATAAAGTGAATATAAGAAGAGAGCTAAATTAAATTAACTACTATGTCTCTCAGCTCCGGAGAATTATCTATCCGAGCGTAATATTCTCGTATGCCCCTAATTTTGACGGGAAACAGTAGTGTATTTTCCTGAAGCCGCCCATCAGTTCAATAACGTCTTCTTTCACCTTATGGGGGTCCTGCCCATCCACCACCCTCTTCAGTAGTTCCGCCACCTCTTCCATCTCAGATTCCCGCATCCCTATATGAGTCAGCTCCTGAACACCGATTCTAAGGCCGGAGGGATTTCCGACATCCTTCAGGCAGTCCCATGGGAGAAGATTCTTGTTCAGGATGATATTAGCCTGTTCACACCTGTCTGCTATCTCCTCCCCCCCCCCAGCATTTGACACATTAAGCAGGATCTGATGAGACTCCGTGAATCCCTTATGCTCACATATAACATCAATACCCCTCTCATACATCTGCTGGGCAAGACTCCTTGCATTCTTAATGATCTGTTTCGCATATTCCTGCCCGAACTGCTTCATCTCAGCTAACGCTACCATCAGAGCTGCAACGTGATGTAGATGGTGGTTGCTCATTAAACCAGGAAAGGCCGCATTGTCGATCTCACGGGCAAACTCCTCCCTGCAGAGAATCATACCACCCTGTGGACCCGGCAGTGTTTTGTGGGTGGATGATGTCACGACATCAACCCCCTCCCTTAACGGATCCTGAAATTTTTTGCCGGCAATCAACCCCAAGACATGCGCTGCATCATAGATTACCCTCGCATCCACCTCATCTGCCACCTCCCTCATCTCCTTCACCGGATGAGGAAACAGAAATATGGAGGCCCCAAACATCATTAACCTGGGTTTCTCCCTTAGAACCATCTTTATGGACTCATCCACATCGATATTCATCTCATCGCTGTTAAATTTATAGGGGATATCCCTTAAACCCATAACGCCTGCTGCACTCACATTGGAGTGACTTATATGGCCTCCGTCAAGGATGCTTAACCCGGTGATCTTATCCCCCCTCCCGGCAAGAGCATAGTAGGCAGCCATATTTGCTATCACACCTGATATGGGAACCACATTAGCATGATCGCAGTTGAATAATTCCTCCGCTAGTTTCACAGACATCGCCTCCACCCTGTCAAAGTATTTTGTTCCCTGATAGTATCTATCAAACACCCTCAGCCCCGTTTTGTTATCCACTCCCCCCGCTATCCCCTCAGCATACCTGTGTCCGAAATCAGAAACCAGGGCTTCCCTCACCGCCGAAGAGGTTACGTTTTCGCTGGCTATCATATTCAGGCAGTTGCCCCTCCACTCATGCTGCTTTTTTATCAACCCGAAAATGTCATCATAGTAGTTCATTTCCTCTTATTTTCTCCTCATTAAATTAATCTTCTTTATCTTACCTTTCGGTTCCGCCTCTGAAAAGATCTGGGCACTGAATTTATATATCTTGGTTGCGGGGTTTACATATATGAAGGGATCTAAATCAGCCCTCATACATGTACGTGACAGGAATTCATCCGGGGTCCATCTCCTCTCTACCGCAATCTGAGGCAACAATATCCCCTTCGCCAGACCCTTCTCAACAATTAGACCATCTCTGCCCACCCTTATTTTTTTTATGTATTCATCAATGCTCTCAACCCCTATTAATTCAAGTTCTGATAAGATAGATAGCTCAACTGTTGTTGTCTTCAACTCACTTTCCCTGAGCGGGATAAAGCGGTTGTCATTAAAGGCAGCTATGGTTGCTACTTCCCTAATGGATTCCCAAAGAGGCATCAAGCCCTCAGAATACCCAAAGGTTCCCCTCAGTTGCCTTGAGGGATAAATCAGCAACCTAGCATAAACACCGACATTTTCAGCGAAGATATCTGAGAATTCCTGTGGCGGCTGCGGAATTTCATCGATAAAATGCCCCTCAATCACCTCCCTGGCGTATCCCACAAGAGCCCTACCCTCCCTCAGCCTCAACTTAAGTTTCATCTTTTTAGTATTCCTACAACAGCCTTGATGATCTCACCTATATCCGCCATCTTAGCCTTATCTTCCTCTACCTTCGGCTTAATTATGTCCACCCCACACCCCCTGATTTTCTCCATATTCTCCATCACGAGAGGGTTTCTGTACAGGGACAGATGCATTGCCGGAGCAATCATTACAGGTAGGGTAGAACCCAGGGCGGTGGATGCGACTGTTGTTACCGGCCCATCACTAATACCACATGCTATCTTTGACAGGGTATTTGCGGTTGCAGGACACACCAGCAGGAGGGATGCCTCCCCCTTAATCCCACATAATCTTACGTGCTCTACGCCCCCCCCAATATCTGTGATTACCTTACTTCCGGATGCCCAGGTTAATACGTCCGGATGGATTATCCTCTGAGCCGCCGCAGACATCACACACTCCACCTCAAATCCCTCCCTCCTCAACTCCCTGACTATCTTCGGAACCTCAACCGCCGCCACACTCCCGCATACAGCAAACACAATCTTTTCTTTTTTAGATGACATCTTACTGTAAGATATGAGATTTTATATTCAAAAAACGAACGTTGATATTAAATCACCCCTCCTCCTGCTTAATGTTTACTCTCCCTTGTTTCCCTGCTCATTTCCACGATTCCTGTTCCATAGACTAATAGCATTTACGGAGCATGGACATACAAGGTGAACTATTAGAAGGTTGCAATCTCAGAGCATGTTTTTAGTATTAAATCCACAATTAGATTATTGTAAAATGTCGGATGTTGTGAAAGAGATCTTAAGGTTGAAAGAGAAGATAAATGCTATAATACTTGCCCATAACTATCAGCGGCCGGAGGTCCAGGACATAGCTGATTTCCTCGGGGACTCGCTGAACCTGGCAAGAAAAGCATGTGAAACTAATGCAGAGGTTATTGTCTTCTGTGGAGTGGATTTCATGGCAGAGACGGCCTCAATTCTAAATCCACATAAGAGGGTCCTGATCCCGGATCCATCCAGCATCTGCCCTATGGCGAGAATGCTTTCCGCAGATGAGGTGGAGAGAGCCAAGAGAGAATACCCGGAGGCCGACGTAGTGCTCTACGTAAACTCATCAGCAGAATGTAAGGCACACTCCGACTGCGTATGCACGTCATCAAACCCAGATAAGATTGTTAATGCAATGAAGTCCAGTAAAGTGATCTTCGGCCCCGACTTAAACCTGACACATTATGTAGAAAACAGAACCGCCAAGGAGGTAATCCCCATACCAAGATACGGGATGTGCCCCACCCACCACCAGATCTCAAGAGAGGATGTAGAAACTGCATTAAAAGACCACCCTGATGCAGAGCTGGTGGTTCACCCGGAGACCATACCCAAGGTCCAGGAAATGGCTGATAAGATAGCGTCAACCGAGGGAATACTAGACTACTGCAAAGCCTCAAAGAAAAATGAGTTTATCGTGGGAACAGAGAACGGAATACTCCACAGACTCATGAAAGAGATCCCCGAAAAAAGATTCTATCACGTATCTGAGTTGATGGTCTGTCCTCCGATGAAGATGATAACCCTAAGGAAGGTGAGGGACTCCCTCCGTGACATGAAGTATGAAGTCAAAATCCCACAGGATATCGCTGACAGGGCAAGAAAAAGCATACAGTGCATGCTTGATGTCTTAGGAAGATGAGCCGCTATGAGAAAGGAGCTAGATTTGAGAGACTGATTATGAGGAGATTATGGGACTTGGGGTGGGCATCTATGCGCGCCTCAGGGTCAGGCACCATAGATCTGCCGGTTCCTGATGTGATAGGTGTTAAGGGAGGGCAGGTGATTATCATCGAATGTAAGACCACAAACAAAGACAAAATCAGTCTGAAAAAAGCCGTCATATCCCTGAAAGAATTCTCGAATAGGGCAGGAGGGAAAGCATATATCGCGATAAAATTCCCACGACAAAAAGAGAGATTCTATGACATCGAAGACCTACTTCTAAAGAAGAACTTCACAGTATCTGAAAAAGACGAATACCTCACCATGGAAACAATAATAGGCAGACAGGTGCTACTCTAGCGGCCTTTAAATAACGGCCGGCGAAAGGTGGGGCGTGCGCTTCGCTTAGCCCCACTGAACTGCTAATTAGATGTGAAATTAATTCGTTAAGTGTGCTTGAGCCCCTACGGGGCGAAACACACCTTAGTCCTCGGCAAACTCCGAGAAGGCTGGCGAAAGGTGGGGCGTGCGCTTCGCTTAGCCCCACTGAACTGCTAATTAAATGTGAAATTAATTCGTTAAGTGTGCTTGAGCCCCTACGGGGCGAAACACACCTTAGTCCTCGGCTAACTCCGAGCTCGGCAAACTCCGAGCTCGGCAAGCCCTAATATTGTTCTGGATTTCGGGGGTATCTGGGATGCCCGTGTTCGTCGAGATTCCTGAGGTCATCCTCCACCGGAATGCTTTCATATGAGGTTAGTTTTGTCAGAAGTAAAACCATCAGGGTTAGGGAGATGAAGAATACTGCAACATCCTCCATCTCCTCCCCGAACGCCAGAGCCGTTACTGACAGCATGAATATCAAAAGAAGCAGGGATGTGCGGTGAGTCTTTTCTCTCTTCCCCTGTCCTCCCCCTTCCCTCTCATCTACATCTATGATGAGGGAGCCCCGGTACCCGCAGTCTTTGCAGTAGTATCTCTGATCCGTCGAACCATATGGGGTCCCAGTAGAGGTTCCCGCATAAATAATCCTTGCACTGCCGCATTTAGGGCATATTAAATGCATGTTACATCCTCTCAGGAGCCTTAATCCCAAGGAGACCCAGACCATTACCCAAGACCTGTCTTGTGGAATCAACAAAAAGAAGTCTTCTCTCCTTAACCCCACCCTCTGCCTGCAACACCCTGCACTTTTTATAGAATCTGCTGAATTCCGATGCCAGCTCAAAGAGATAATGGGCTACGGTATCAGGTCTCCTGCCTACTGCGGATTTCGCAACCACATCCGGAAACCTCATCAACTGCATCAACAGATCCTTTTCCTCCTCCTCCAGGCGGGTATCTACCCGCCCAATATCAATTACGTCAATATTAATGTCTGCTTTCCTCAGAACACTACAGCATCTGGCAAAAGCATACTGGATGTAGGGTGATGCCTCACCCTCAAAGTTGAGGGCCTGACTCCAGTTAAAGTTTATGGGTTTGGAGGGGGCGGTCTTCAGGATATGATATTTTATGGCTCCGATCCCTATATCCGGGGCAGCTTCTCTTCCAGCGGTTTTTCTCTTCTCTATCTCCACGGCTGCCTTCACTATTGCCTCATCAATCAACTTATCCACTGGGACAATCTGTCCCTTCCTAGTGGACAGCTCCGCTCCCTCAAAATTAACAAAAGAGTAATGCACTGCCTCCAGAGGCTTCCCTATCTTGTATATCTCCCTGAGGATCGCCTTCAGCTGCCGGAACTCAAACTTATGATCCTCTCCAAGGACATTGATAATGATGTCCCCCAGATTCACTTTTTTGAGGTGGTAGGCGATATCCCTGGTTAAATAGACTGATGTCCCATCCCTCCTCTGTAGGATGGATATGCCATCCCTCCTCTTAAGGCCGAAAACACTCAGATCCAAGCCACAGCCCCCCTCAGTCTCCCTCCAATACACGGTTTCCCTGAGAAAATCTATAACCTCCCGGATATCACTGCTTCTTATATGTTGGCTTTCAAAATCAAAGGAGTTGAAGTTTATGTCAAGTTTCTGGAAGATTACCTTCTGCCCTGAAAGGCATTTCACTGCAACAGCAGTTATCTTTTTCAGGGAATCCTCATCTCCTCTTTCAGCCTTTCTTATGAGTTCCTGAACCCTGTCTGCGAATTGTGTATCTTCCTCAAATATTCTGTTAGCTGCCACATACTGGAAGAAGACCTGGAAATCAGGCTTCTGCCTGTATTCACGGTGCATATCAGCTACCTTCTCATCCGGTTTGATGCCCTCCTCCATCCCCCAGGCTATGATCGCTATCTGTTTCCCGATATCGTTCACATAATAGTGGGTTTCAACCTCATAGCCGTAAAAGGAAAGAATCCGGTGGACTGCGTCCCCTATCAAGGAATTCCTGAGTCTGCCGACATGTATGGGGCCAGATGGATTGATGGAGGTATGCTCAAGTATTATTTTATCTTTTTTTTTCTTACCTCTACCGTAGCTGTCTTTTCTTTCTCTGATATCGGCCATAACATGGGGGAAGATAACCGGGTGATTAAAAAAGAAGTTGAGGTAACCATTAACCGCATCCACCCTCTCAAATGTCTGGGGGAGGGTAATCTCTGAGGATATCTCCTCTGCTATCTCGCGGGGGGTTTTGCCCAGCTTTTTAGATAACCTGAAGGCTATTGTTGATGAAAGATCAGCCTCAGTTGATTCCTTTATATCGCCCCTATCCACTGCCTCATTTAATATCTCCTCAAGGGATCTCATTAATTGCTGTATTAGTCTATGGTACATACTAATTATGTTTGGGAGAGAACAATTATATCTGGAATGGAAATATTTATTCTGCAATTCAAATAAGATTAATAATGGATATTAAAAAGCGGGTACATGCCATAGCAGATGATATAAAAGAGGGTGCGGTGAAGGAGGGGGCAGAAGCAAAGAAGTGGATGGATAAGAGCAAAGAAGACAGGGACAGTGGGAAGTGGTTAAAGAAGGGCAAGGCCATGGAGCAGGGAAAGCAGTATGAGGAGGCGGTGGATGCCTATCTGAAATTTCTCGAGATTAAGCTGAGTATAATCCAATCCAGGCCAAACTATAATATTCGCAGCTACCTGAATCTTGTACCGTACTATATAAAGGTCGCTGAGTGCTATAGCAAAATAACACACATAAAGAGGGAGGAGCAGATTAGGGATCTACAAAAGACAGGTGAATACTATGTTAAAGCAGCATGGATGTATCAGCAGTTGAAAAGATATAATGAGGCGCATAAAACCTATGAAACAGCCGCCAAATACTATGAGGGGGCGAAAGAGTTAGATAAATGCGCTGAATGTTACAAGGAAATAGGGCATATGTATGAAGCCAACGATAACTTTATCCCGGCCAGTGATGCACACGAGAAGGCATCCGAGTACTATGAAAATGAGTTTATGTATGATGAAGCCATCAAATCTCTCCTGAAATCCAGTGACCTGGACATGAAGCTTGATAATCCGTCGAAGGTAGGAGAGAAATACTGGAAAATAGCGGAACTCTATAAGAAAAGTAATAAACATGATGAAGCCATAGCATATTACGCCAAGTCGATGGAGATAAGTCAGAAGAAAGAGCATTATAGTGAACTTGCCCATAACTTTTGGGGTATAGCTAAAGATCACGAAAATTCAGGGGAATATGAGGATGCCATGCATTGTTACCGTGAATATGTTAACCTAAATGAAGGCGAGAACAATAAAGAGGTGGTGGAGGGCTACAGGGGAATTGCAAGATGTCATAGTGGCATGGGTGATCTCAAGAAGGCGATAGAATTCTATAAAAGAGCTATTAAGATAGCTATTTCCCTGAAGAATTTCCTGGATATCGCACACATACACCGGTCCATGGCGGTGTGCTACATGGCTATGGAGGATTATGAGAATGCGGCAGACTCATATTTCAGTTATGCAAAATATGGGGTCATGGATGAAGAAAACAGAGAGCTGACTAGTGTTGAAGGTTATGACAAGGCGATAAAGCTGTATTCTGATATTGCCGAAAAGGAGCTGAAGGAGGGGAATTACCGTGCCTTGATTGATATTTATAAAAAAATAGGTGGAGCTTACTCTGGTCTCGGAAGTCATAAAAATGCGGGAGAATTCTTTCTTAAGGCAGGTGAAGTTGGGTTTAAGATAGATAAGGATAACGCGCTGAAGATATACGGAAATGCTGCTGAGGAATTTAAGAGAATCGGGGATTTCTATGCCACCGCACGATCCCTTGCAAAGGCCGAGGAGTATGAGGAGGCTGCCAGTGTCTTCTCCAAATACGGCAAAACTGAGAGTGAAAAGGGGAACTTCTTCAATGCAGGTAACGGATATAGAAACTCCGGGGATTGCTACAAGAAATATGGGGATGCCAAAAATTCCAGGGAGAGCTATAACAAGGGGGCAAAGGAGTACCTGAAACACATCCAGAAATTTGAGAAGAGCACTATGATTGAGGACGAGAAAGCTAATCCAGGTAACGCATATAGACATACCGGCGAGTGTTTCAGGAATATGGGTAGGCTTCCAGAGGCCAAAAAGCATTATGAGCACGCCGTCAGCTATTATGAGGAAAACAACATGGAAAGGGAGGGGATTCTCTCGAATGCGCTTCTGTCAAAGATAAATGCTAAACTTGTCATGCCGTCTGGAGATTATCCGAAAGTAAGCAGTCTCCTTGAGGAATCCATACGTCTCCTTGAGGAATCCAGGGATAAAGAATACTGGAGTAGTGAATTCAACAAATTTTTAGAGGAGAACATCAAGGATGGAAGAGATATCCTATACGAAATAAGTGAAAAACCGGAGATATTATTGGAGCTGGACAGACACTCTTATACCTTTGTGGATACCACAGTTGTTGTTAATATTCATCTGGAAAACAAGGGAAGGCATCCCGTCAGCAATGTATCATTTCTACTGCACATACCTGATGATCTGATAGTTGATATATCCCCCAAAGGCATAGCAGAGATTGCCCCAGGTGAATCGGTAAGAGATTCCGTGGAGTTACTACCCAAGGAGGTTAGGAGATACCGTCTCAAGCCGCTGGAGGTTGTCTATAAAGATAAGGAGGGGAAGGATTATGTGAAGGCTTCTAATCAGATTACCATAGACGTGGTAGAGAAACCAAGTATGGAGTATCAGCATTACAAGAACGCGGTTAGTAAGTATCTGGAATATGCTGAGATACAGACAAACAATAAAAACTTTTATCATGCCGGCGAGGGCTACAGGGGGGCTGCGGAATGCCATGGTAGATTCGGTGAAACGAATCGAATGAAGGAATTCTATAACAAGGCAATAGAGTCCTACACCCGGTATGTGGAAGTCATGGGGGAAGAAGAAAAGTTGAATCTGGTTGAACTACATAGAATCAGCAACTCCCAGAGAATCATCGCAGAGAGCTATGAGAGGGTTAACGACTTCCTTAAAGCAGAGGAGTTCTTCACATTAGCCCTGAACTCTTATAAGGAATCAGCTGGTAAAATAGAGAACTATGAGGAGAGAGCAGGCGTCGAGAGCCAGATCAAGGCCATAAATGCCTTCCTACTTAAGGCTAAGGGAAAAATTGCTGTAGATCACGGGGATTATTCTAAGGCATTGGATTTATTAACGGAGTCGAGAGGTCTCTTTGAGGAGTGCTTAAAGGAACGTACGTGGGATAAAGATTACGAGGAGAGTATGGATAAGGGCATGAAGGAAATAGACCTGATAGCAAAACAGATAAAAGTGAAGCCGTCTCTGGAATTAACCCTGGGATACCCCAGGAAGTTGTCTGTTAATGAATCCTTTACCATCAAGGTGGATATAACGAACAAATGGAATGACTCCCTCCACAATATCGGATTCCTGAGTCGGGTTCCTGAAGAATTCAGGATAGATGAAATCCCTGAAAAGATCTCTGATCTGAAGCCAGATGAGTCGAAGATAATTGAATTTAAGTTGATTCCAGAGAGGGGAGGGTCATTTAAATTTAAACCCTTTTATGTAACCTACGGGGATAAGCAGGGGAACAACTTCATGAAGAGCTGTGATGAGATCTCATTGATTGTTGAATAAATACCGACTACATGGTGCTCTCATCACACATTTATATGAGATATCCACAATAGTTAATGACGTCATATCAGACGGTATAAACATTAAAAAAATGGCTGACTTTGAAGCTGCGGTTGTTGAGAGGGATAAGGATATCCAGCAGCAATTCAGGTCCATCTATGACGAGATCCATAAAGTCATAATCGGAAACGATGAGGTCATAGAGAATGTGCTCATCGCCCTTTTCGCTGACGGTCATGTCCTCCTTGAGTCGGTGCCAGGTATGGGTAAAACCATGCTCACCAACACAATCGCCCAGACCCTTGAATTCGACTTTAAGAGGATTCAGGGAACCCCTGATCTGGCGGCATCCGATATCCTTGGGAAACTGGTGTTTGATGAGAAAACCCATCAGTACAGGGTTGTCAAGGGCCCTGTGTTTACCAATATCCTGTTGCTGGATGAGATTAACAGAGCTCAGCCTAAAACTCAATCAGCTCTTCTTGAAGCTATGGCTGAGAAGAAGATAACCCTTGGAACCGAGACCTATCAGCTGCCTAAACCGTTCATAGTCATAGCTACCCAGAACCCGATAGAACAGATGGGTACGTATCCCCTGCCAGAGGCTCAGCTGGATAGGTTCCTCTTTAAATCCGTCCTTAAATATCTCACTCAGGAGGAGGAGATACTGATAATGAAGTCAACTCTCACCGAGAAGAAGGTGAATCCAGTGTTTAATCCGGCAGAAATCCGCATAATTCAGAAGGAGATAGTGGATAGTGTTTTTGTCGCAGATTCGGTGTTGGAGTATGCCACGAAGATAATAGATGAAACAAGATCCAGGAAGGAGCTGTCGGTTGGGGCCAGCCCCAGGGCTTCCATCGCCTTTATGAAAACAACAAAAGTCAGGGCGTTTATTGAGGGCAGGGATCATGCAACCCCGGATGATGTCCGGAAGCTGGCGTTTCCGATTCTCAGGCATAGGATACTACTCTACCCTCACTACACGGATATGGGTGTTACTACAGACGATATCATCGCCAAGATACTGAACAAGCTGGAGTCACCGATGGATTAAACCCTGTGTTTTTTTCTGAACAGATGATTAAAGTTCCTTCCAGTGATAGATTGCCAGGAAGAAGATGAGATTTATCCCTATAATTATCAAGGATAGTCCTACATTCAAAAAAACAGTTTCATAATGAATCAAGCACAGAACGGTGAGGATAATCCCCGCTAACACAACTGATTTCAGGAAAATCCATTCATTGAATCGCTTGTTCGTATGGTATAACAGGAGGGGTGATGCACCAATAACCGTGAAGAGAACCCCTATCCTGAGTAAAGCCGCTTCAGTATAAATTCCACCTAAAAAGAGGAAACTAATCCCTGCCACGACAACAGATTTCATCAAAACAAAAAATCTAGACATATTACCCCTCCCTCAATAATACGATTATCACATAATAAATATCGGGGGGTATTTTAAAAAAAAAGTTTATTCAGAAGAGCCGGCAGCTAACTCAACCGCTATATTTATTTTGTTGTCCTCAATCTTCCATTCCCTCTCAAAGCCACGGCCCTTCCCAAAGAAGATTCTGCCCCGTATCTCATGCCCTATGAACTCCATATTCTCTTTTATATATCCCTTAAAGCCTGAGTCACAGTCGACATAAACCTTTATCTTATCCATTTCGTTTAACTGTAGATCCTTCCTCATCTCCTGTATTCTCCGGATAACCTCTCTCGCCATAGCCTCAGAAAGCAGTTTCTCGTCTAATTTAGAGTCTATGTATATGATGCCTTTATCGAACTCCTGCGCGACAATATCCTGCGGAAGTCTCGTCTCGAATATCAGATCATCATCACACAAGGTGAATTTACCTAACGTGTAGCTGCCTTTCTCCTCTATCTCCCTGCGGATTTTCTCTGCGTCAACCGTCTTTAATTTCCCCGCTATAGCCTCAACCTCACCCCTGTACTTGGGACCCAGGCAGGAATAATTAGGTCTAACAGTGGTTTCTGTCTCCATCTTTTTAATCTGGAGACTCTTTGCATTCCCGGCCTTCAGGATTATATCCTCCACCTCCTCCAGATTCAGCTCCTCAGTGGGGGCGACGATTATTTTAGGTATAGGCCACCTCAGCTTTATTGCCGCGGTTTGTCTGGCAGAAGCCACGCCCTCAACTATCTGCTGGGCAGTTTCCATACAGTCCTCCAGGTTTTTATCTATTAAATCTTTATCTGGGGTGGGCCACCCGTTAAGGTGAACACTCCTTTCCCCCGTCAGATTAACGTAGATGTCTTCAGACAGGTGGGGCATTACAGGGGCCATCAACCTACATAACCCACATAAAACCTCATGGAGGGTGGTGTAGACAGAAATTTTTTCAGGTTTTTCTCCCTCAAGCCACACCCTGTCCCTCACCAGCTTTATGTACCACCTGCTCAGCTCCAAGATGAAATCCTGGAGTAGATGGCAGACCTCATGGAGGTGTAGATTCCCCATATTTTCATCAACATTAAGGATCAGGGAATTATACCTGGAGATAATCCATCTGTCCTCCACCCTCAACTCTATCTCATATTCCCTTTTGGGATCGAAGTCGTCCAGTTTCATGTATGTATCTGTGAACAGATACGTGTTCCAGAATATATTACACATCCTGTTAATTGTTTCCAGGCCGTCGGCGCTGAACCGCAGGTCCTCCCATGGGACGGTAGCCCACAGCATATAGAATCTAAGGACGTCTGCGCCGTATTCATCAACTATGTCGGAGGGATCAACCACGTTACCAAGGGATTTAGACATCTTCTTTCCCTCCTCATCCAGGATGAAGCCGTGATAGAGAACCCTCTCATAGGGAATCTTATCAAAGGCGATTATTGAGCTTGCCAGTAATGAATAAAACCATCCCCGGGTCTGGTCAGAGCCTTCTGTTATAAAATCTGCGGGAAACAGTTCCCCGAATTTTTCTTTTTCGTGGGGGTATCCTAGATTAGACCAGGATGCTGAGCCTGAATCAAGCCACACATCCATAACATGGCTCACCCTATCCATCTCCCCTCCACACTCGCATCTCAGCTTTATTTTATCTATGTAGGGCCTGTGCAGGTCCAATGTGTCGAAGTCCAGTGTCTGAACAGAGTCCTTGATTAACTCATCTATTGTGCCGACAACCTTTATTTTCCCGCATCCGCATCTCCATATCGGCAGGGGGGTGTTCCAGTATCTCTGACGTGATATACACCAGTCCCGGGCGTTTCTCAGCCAGTTCTCAAATCTCTTTGATCCAATCCACTGCGGAACCCAATTGATCTCCTTGTTTTTATCGATTAATTTATTCCTTATCTTGGAGATAGCCAGAAACCATTGTTTTGTTGTCCTCAGGATCAGGGGGGTCTTACACCTCCAGCAGTGGGGGTATGAGTGGGTCTTCTTCTCCGCCAGAAGGAGGTTCCCCTTATCTTTTAGGGTTTTTATTATTATGGAGTTACAGTCTCTGATGTAGCTTCCCTTGTATGGCTTTATAGTGAATCTGCCTGAATCATCAACCGGAGAGAGTAGATCGAGATTATGTTCTTTTCCAACCCTGAAGTCCTCCTCACCGTGTCCGGGGGCTATGTGAACACAGCCGGTACCCTCTTCCATGGTCACAAGATCTGGGGCTGTAACCACTTTATGGTTCACCTTCTTTTGTATCGGGATGTCGAGCATCGGATGATATCTTTTACCTTCAAGTTCCCTGCCTTTGAATGACTCAATAACCTCATATTTATTTTTCAGGATGTCCAGCCTCTCTTTGGCGATGATCAGGGTCTCCTTTTCGGTTCTGACTTTTACGTAAACAGAATCAGGGTGTACCGCAATTCCTGTGTTGGCGGGAAGCGTCCAGGGGGTGGTGGTCCAGATCACTATGTAGGCGTCTTCATCCCTTAATTTAGCTTTCACGTAGATTGAGGGGTCGGTGATGTCCCTGTATTCGTCTCTCACCTCATATCCGGACAGGGCGGTTTCGCATCTGGGGCACCAGTGGATTACCCGCTCAGCCTCATACAACAGGTTTTCTTCATGGGCTCTTTTTATCAGAAACCACACTCCCTCCATGTATCTTTTGTCTATGGTCATGTAGGGGTCATCCCAGTCCAGCCATATCCCCAGCCTCCTCAGCTGTTCTGTCATCTGGTTCATGTTCCGGATTGCGAATTTCTTACATTCTGTGATGAAGTTCTCTATTCCGTATTCCTCTATCTCTTTTTTGGTTCTGCTTCCGAGGACTGTTTCCTCTACCTTAACTTCTATTGGCAGCCCGTGCATATCCCATCCTGCTCTCCGGAATACATCGAAACCGCACATGGTTTTATAGCGTAGGACGGCGTCTTTTATGGAGTGATTCCATGCGTGTCCGATGTGGGCTTTTCCTGAGGTGAAGGGGGGTCCCTGGCAGAAATAAAATTTTTTGTTTCCTTTCTTGGACTCACATACCTCATTGAATATTGCTTTCTGGCTCCAGTACTCCTGAATCTGTTCCTCCAGCTTGGGTAGATTAAGGCGTTTGCTCATTTTGCTAAAGTTATATAATCGTAAGTAATAACATTGTTCCTCAGACTCTAAAAATAATCCAATAAATTGCTGTGATTTGGGGGACGTTGTACCTATCCCCGGAAGAGAATTGTAGACGACATGAACAAATAAATGAATCCATGTGTGAGGTGTGAGATGCATAAGCTGGTCATCAAAGTGGATGTGAAAAGGCTACGGGTTGAAGACTACGTCGACGGAAAAAAGAGGGTTTGTCTGAATAAGGAGAGGGAGATCAGGAGGACGAAGGCCGGTGGATTCGCGCAGAATAAATATCAGAAGCATGTTGATATGATGAAGTCTAAGACATTGGATTGGGCTCAAAGTAATTTATTGAAGCCGGGGGTTCTCAGACCTCCTTATGATGAGATAGAGATTGTCTGTGGGGATGAAACTCTGAAAAAGGGAATTATATCTGTTCTGGAGGGATTGGATTCAGGTCGGGATCG
>CBFCYF010000016.1:0-22268 GCA_965602195.1 uncultured archaeon
AATTCCGTTATAAAGATCACGGGGTCCTCAACCTTGAATATGTAATAACCATGAAACTTTAATTCCGCCTGGTATTGTACCCCCCCGGATGGGGCGGAATAAGCCTTACCTCCGAATTTTCCCTGAAATTGTGCGGTATTTATGAATATAACCTCCGCCTGGAAGGGAGACTTATTATCCCATGCTATTTTTTTGAGTAATTTCCTGAGTAGAGGCGTATTCGCGGTTGAAATTAATGTTCTCCCGGGCTTGAAGACATCATAAATCTTCCCGTCCCTGAAAAATACCGCCAGCTGATGTTCACGGACAACTATTATGTCCCCCATCCGCAGTGCAGTATCAGGTAGTCCGGTGTCAGGGTCCGTGTACCTGTAAACTATCTGATCTCTTTCCCCGGTTTCCCATGAAATTGTTTTCGGTTTTTTACCACCAAGTAACGCCATTTTCTTTATTCCACCTCCTTTCTAATAAAAAAACCTTTCCTTTCCTTGAATTTATCCTCAATTAATCCGAGTTCTTTCTTTAATTTTTGAGATCGCTCTTTAACATTTTCAAAATGCTTATGTTGAATTTCCTCGATGAAATCCTCAACCTCGCTTCGAAATCCATCTATGTCATTTGAGAGAGAGATATCGTAACTTAGTGCTTGAGCAAGTTCTTCTCCATCTACTTTACCCGCCCTGTTCCAGAAACCGGCATAACCTGCAACTGCGTGTTCAATCTTCTCCACCACCCTATCGGAGATCGTGAGATAACCCTTCATTGTATCCACCAGATCCCCTCGACCGTTGTTTATTAACAGATTAGCTGCACTATTCCATTTATTCCTTAAATTTTCAAGTACATTCACATATTCCATCCGAATATTCTTATCATTTGCCCGTAATTTTTCTTCGGTATCGTATCCCAGCAGGAAAAAATCCTTTATCCTTCCACTCAAGCCTCTCTTCCCTTCAACCTTTTTTAATACCTCATGTGGGTCTGTCATTTTCTCCACTCACCATACCAACTGATTAAATTATGGTAGGGGTTTATAATATCATAGCTAAGAAGTTGAAGGCACTTAAATCACTCAACATAGTAATACTCTCCCTTTCCCCTTCTGCTCCCTGTCCTTTACATCTCAATCCTGAAATATTTTTCGATTATTTTTACAATATCCTTCTTCATTCTAGGGTTTAGATAGACCTCTAAGCCGTATGCGGTTGGTTTTGATAGGAGAAGACCGTCCTTTATTAACCTTTTTGCAACTACTTTAACCTTATCTGCTATATGGGATGGGAATCCCTTCTGCAGATTATCAAATGACGTATGCTTACCACCCCATCTCCTCTGCCTGGCCAATTTGTGCAGAACCCGTGCCTTTATCTCCTCATCACTTATCATTCTAATGAACATCAAGTATCAATTAAATGAATATTGAACAATCAAATATTTATATATTACTTCTAATATATGAAACAAGATGCATAAAGAAAAATCGGTGCTAATAGAATTTTTTGGAGCTTATCCGTTGGTGAGGATATTGGATTTTCTGGTTGAGAACAGGGGATTTGATTACTCAAAGACAGAAATAGCGAAAGGCTCCGGAGTCAGCTGGGGTAGCTTGTATTCTGTCTGGGATAAACTCGAGGGATTCGCTATAGTCACTAAAACAAGAAGTTTCGGGAAAAGCAAACTATATAAACTGAATGAAAAAAATCCTTTTGTGAAGAAGATACTTAAAATGGAACTGGATTTAATCAAATTTTATGCTGATATGGATACAAAAGAATATCTGAAGGAAGAATATATTCAACCAGCATAATAATATCTAAGTTCCATATTCTCCTGCCTCTTCCCACGCCTCCAAAACCTTTAATTTCCATTACTTAGCTTCCTCACATGACGGATCATATCTCAATGCAGTTTCAAATTTATCCAATGCTTTCTCAGGATAATAATGATCAGTTCACTTCTCTACAAATTCGTCATCTCTCAGTGTAATTCCTCTACGAGTTTCACCAGATTACCTTGTAGTATTCAGTGATGACGGGATTCAGGAGGTTGTCAACTGGGGCATAATCATCAGTAAGTAACGGGACATCATCTGTTGATACCTCCCCCTCCAAGTATTTCTCTGAGCACTCGATTAACTCCCGGATCCCTGCTTTCCCATAGAATCTATTCGCCTGCTCAACAAACTCTGATTTCGAATACCGTCTTCCGGACCCAGACGCAACAATCATAATATTCTGCACACTTAAGGGATCCTCCCCCACCGGAAAAACATATATGCTGGGAAAAACAGTTGCATATGTCCTGTATTCCGCCCTGAAAATTCTTGATGCATCCCCCCTCACCGACGCAACCACATTCAAAACCACCAGCCCATCATCCGACAAATGCGAGTTTAACACACCAGCAAATTCCTGGGTCATCAAATGGAAGGGAATAGAGTACACTGAACTAAAGACATCCACCACAATAAGATCATATTTCTTATCAGATTTCGATAAAAAAACCCGTGCATCCCCGACATAAAGCCTCAGCCTCTCATCCTCTCTAAGATCAAAATATCTGACCGCTGCTTCACTCACCTGCGGGTCTATGTCAACCACATCCACCCTAACATCCCCGTAATTCCTATGGAAGCTTTTCGGTCCGGTTCCTGCACCGCAACCTATGAACAAAACATCCTTTATTCCCGGATTGATGATGAAAGGGAGATGGAAGTACTCAGTATACTCACAAACTGCTTTATCTGAGTCCTTATACATCCCCCCAGTTTTCGATGCATCCAGATACATGATTCTTTTAGTTGAATCAACCCCGTCCTCAATAGTTATCTGATGATAGGGGGTCTGGGCCTGATACACTATAATGCAGCCTGTTGGGGAAGCAGAAGCATAGAGAGGTGAGGCAGCGATAAGGGCAACACAAACAACCAGTGATAAAATAATACACGGAAAAAAATTCTTAATATTATAAGACATAATCAGGGCTGTGAAGATAAGGAGCAACCCTGTTCCAAAAATGATTGCTTTAATACCTAATGCAGAAATCAAAAAAAAAGCAGTGAGAAGAGTGCCAACTATACTGCCTGCGGTTGAAATCGCGTATAAATTCCCGGCTGTATTACCCAACAACCTCAGTTTTTTTGTTTCCAGTTTCACAGCATAAGGGGAGACAATCCCCAGCAAAAAACTGGGTACTGAAAACAACACTATCACTGATATCATGGGTCCATAAGTCATACCGAAAAAAATAGCGAAAGCTGGTTGAAGTATCACAGCAGATAGGAGAGGGATGAATGCAACAGCCACCCCAGCCTGAAGAATAACTAATGACAGGGTTTTGGCAGAGGGTTTCCTGTCTGCGATTTTACCGCCATAGTAGTAGCCTGAACTTAAGGCTGCTAGTATTACACCGATCAGACTACCCCACACAAAAAGAGAGTTTCCAAAAAAGGGCGCTATTATCCTGCTCCCCGTAATCTCCAGAATCATTACAGCAGCACCACATAAAAAAACAACAACCTTAAGTTTAGTCATGTTTATATTATGGCATTATCCTTAATTTATCTGGAAAAAAATAGATCCCCTATGTTATAATACCATCATAACGCTTAATCAAGCCAGGTTAACAGATATAGTAATACTGGCCTTTTTTTCTCTGCTCCCTGTCTTTCACGCTCCCTGCTTTATTCGCTCTCGGCCTGCCGCTGTCCGGGTCTCTTCTGAAGGTTATGTCCATCTCCCTTAGGAACTTATTCATCCCATCCTTCAGACTCATGACCTTCGACGCACTCCCATACCTTCCTGACTCTCCACTAAACACCATCAACTCATCTGAAATATAATCTATAAGCAGGATATCGTGATCAACAACAGCTACTGAGGCCCCCTTATCTTCAATGAATTTCTTCAGATACTTCACAAACCTAAGCCTCTCCTCAACATCCAGGTAAGCAGATGGTTCATCAAGCAGATACAGGTCAGCCTCCCTGGAAAGGCAGTCGGCAATAGCAACCCTCTGCAACTCCCCCCCAGACAGCTGATCCATCCTCTTCTCTATAACATAATCCAAGCCCATCTTCTTAACAAGAAACGGATTCAGTTTCAGGGAAGCAACAGATGCCTTCTTTGCCTTGATATACTGCGGTTTATAGGATACGGTAAGATCCAGGCCCAGATTCACGTTATCCGGCTCCTCAACGCCAGCCAACATCTTCACGAAGGTGGTTTTTCCGGTCGCATTAGGGCCCAGGATACCGAGAATCTCGGGTTTATAAAGTCCCCCCCCACTAACCTCCAAATCAAAGCCTTCATAATTTCTCTCCATGTGGGGATACTCAACCAACTCCTCTCTTTCAGTTGAATCCTTCGGTGCTTTAACAGAAAACCTGATCTCACCCCGAAACCGGATATTCTCTGACTTCAAAAAACCAGACAGATATTCATTAACTCCCACCCTAACCCCCTTGATGCCAGAGACTATCCCGTATGCCCCTTTTTTACCGTAGATGATATGGATATACTCTGAGAGATAATCCAGGACAACCAGATCATGCTCCACAACAAAAACATACTTGCTGCCTAAGCCGCGAACAACTCTTGCAAGATTAAGTCGCTCCTTCACATCCAGATAGGAGGAGGGTTCATCCAAGAGATAAATATCTGCGTCCTTAATAAGACACGCCGCAATAGCTAATTTCTGGAGCTCACCCCCGCTTAACTCCCCCACATCCTTCTCCATTGAATTATGCATGTCCAGTTTACTCACTATATCCATCAATTTCCCTGTTTCATCTCCCTTCTCCAGTATCTCCCTAACCGATCCCTTAACGTGTCTTGATATGGCCTCCACATACTGTGGTTTATATACTGCCTTAATATCTTCCTCAGAGAGTCGCACAAGATAATCCCATATCTCATTCCCCCTGAATCTCTCCATGATATCCTCCCATCCTGCATCCCCCCCCAAGTTAGGCATCAGCTCCCCGGAGAGAATCTTCATAGCGGTTGTTTTACCTATGCCGTTGCTGCCAACTATGCCTACCACACCCTCCCGGGGGGTCGGCAGATTATATAATCTGAAATCATTAGCTCCATACTGGTGTATTGGTTTCCCGATCTCCTCCGGCAGATTAACTATGGTGATGGCGTCAAATGGACACCTCTTCACGCAGATACCACACCCACTACATAGCAGTTCACTGATCACCGGCTTCTTTGTTTCCTCATCAACCACTATCGTTTCATCCCCGCTTTTCACCTTAGGGCAAATCCTCATACAAAGGAAGTTGCATTCCTTCGGCTTACACCTGTCCTTATCTAAAACCGCAATCCTCATCTTCCAAAATACATCCCCCATACGTTTTCTATGTCCATTCCGTCCCCTATAGGTCCATGTCCAGGGTAAAGCGTTTTCACCCCGCCGCTCTTATATAACTCTCTTAATTTCCTGACAGATCCCTTTAAATCCCCCCAGTTCCCTCCCGGAAAGTCAGTTCTCCCAACACCACCGACAAAAACAGTATCCCCCGAAAACAATGAGCTGGATGCTGCATCATGCAGGCAGATACTTCCTCTGGTGTGTCCTGGGGTATGTATCACATCAAGCCTTGTTTCCCCCAACGTTATGGAATCCCCCGCACTTAACCTAATATCTACCCCTATTTTTTTCAATTCTCTACCAAAAAGGGCGCTTAGGGTTCCCAGGCTGTCAGCGGATTCGATGAAATCCGCGTCTACTTCATGGACTGCTATCTCCGGGTGAAATTTGTTTATTATATCCGGGGCTCCGGCTATGTGGTCGAAGTGGCAGTGGGTGAGTATCAAAAAATCCAGGCCGGCGTTTACTTCCTCTATTTTCTCCATAACCCGCCCGGGATCTACACCTGAATCTATCAACGCAGTCTCTTCATCCACGATCAAGTAACAGTTAGAGCTGGAGGATTGACTGATGAAGGGATAGATCATAATAATAAATCAGATTTCGTGATAATAACCTGAGGCATTACTGTGCGATATCATGCCTCTCGACCTTAACAGACAACAAATCCTCCGCCACATACGATTCAGGGAATACCTCCCTGGCTTCCTCCTCCAGTTTCCCTGGATTGGTGTATCTCTGGCTGATATGTGTGAGGAAGAGCTTCTTTACTTTTGCTTTTTTAGCTACTTCAGCTGCCTGTTTTGTGGTTGAGTGGGCTGCATCCTCTGTTTTCTCTAACTCTTCATGGGAGAAGGTAGCGTCATGTATGAGGATATCTGCATCTGTTGCGAGTTCAGTCACTGAATCGCAGGGTCTGGTGTCCCCCGAGTATACTATCTTCCTCCCCGGGATCGGATCACTCAGAACATCATCTGGGGCTACCACCTTACCATCCACCTCAACTGACCTGCCATGCTGTAATCGTGAGAACATATGACCTTCAGGGACTCCCAGAGACAACGCCTTCTTCTTAAGGAATTTCCTTTTAGATTTTTCTTCGAAACAATAGGCCAGGCTGTTTCTGGTGTGCTCTGCTCTTGTGCAACTGACAGTGAATCTATCTCCCTTAACCACACTGCCTTCCTCCACCTCCTCTATATTGAGTGTGAGAAAATCCGGCCGGAAGGTTCCCATGGAAAGCATATGATCCAGGGTCTCTTTTAGGCCCCGGGGGCCGTAGATATTCAGTGTCCTGGTTCTCTCCAGAAAGTCCATGGATTGGATGAGGCCCCCCAGACCAAGAAAGTGGTCGGCGTGCAGGTGTGTGATAAAGATGTGGTCTATTCTCATAAAGTTTATCCCAGCCAGCCTCATCTGCCTCTGAGTTCCCTCCCCGCAATCAAATAGATATTGGTTGTTGAGGTACTCTATTAATAGCGCGGGCAGGCCTCTTTCCTTGGTGGGTATGCATCCGCTGGTCCCCAGAAAAATAAGCTTCATAGAATAGAATAAGAACTAGGATTTAAATCTTACCTGAAGCCAAACGTGCCCCCGGGTAGGATGGGAAGGAACAGTGTAAAGAATAGCAGACATAACATCTATCTCTTAGCTTTCATGTTAACCAGTACGTGATCTTTATCGAATGGTCTCAGGTCAAGCACCTGCAGGATATCGAACTTCTCCTGTAGTTTATCGATTTCATCCCTGAATACCTCCCTGGGATTTTTGATTGCATCAATACTCCTTGATTTTATCGCCATTACGGCGTATTCTGGCTTGAATATCTCTGAATTTCTCATCAGGATCTCCGCTTGGTTGGGTTGGGCGACATCCTGGTAGATTACGTCCACATATCCGAGGTTGTGGAGATACCCCAGGGGGTCTCTGGCGTCCGCCAGGAGGGGGATCATGTTTCTTTTTCTCTGTGTTACCGGCAACAGTTCATGCATCATTCTCCTTGAGAATTCAACGCAGTAAACTAAACCCTGGCTGCAGATGTCTGCGATATGGCTGGCTGTGGTTCCAGATGATGCCCCCAGATACAGGACTCTTGATTTTCTGCGGAAAGGCAGGTCATTAAGTCCTTTAAGGATTCCAGCCGACAGTTTACTGCGGTAGGGATCCCACATCCTGTATTCCCTCTTCTTCATCTTTATTAGTTTCTCATCGTAGACCCTGAATCCGGGTGTAGAGTTGAGGGTCGCAATCTTACCTTTTATCCTGTAAACTCCTTGAGATACTTCCTTCATTTTTATGATTTGATACGTAAAGAATTATGTTATGATTATAAGTAGATATTAACGATAACATGGAATTCAGGGGTTTATTTACTGCGATAATAACGCCATTTAAGGGTGGGGTGTTGGATGAGAACGGTCTGAGGGCGAACATAGACTTTCAGATAGAGAACGGGGTGGAGGGGGTTGTTCCTGTGGGAACCACCGGGGAATCAGCCACCCTCAGCGGAGAGGAACATAGGAGGGTGGTGGAGATAACAGTAGATCAGGCAAATGGCAGGGCTGCTGTTCTGGCAGGCACGGGAAGTAACAACACCATGGAGGCCCTCATGTATACGGAGCACGCCAGAGACGCTGGAGCCGACGGCGCTTTAATGATAACCCCCTACTACAATAAACCCACACAGGAGGGAGTATACCAGCACTACAAAAAGATTGCTGAGGCAGTGGATATCCCGATAATACTCTATACGGTCCCGGGAAGAACGAAGGTGAACATTGAGCCAGAAACCACCAGGAGGCTGTCTAAGATCCCTAATATTGTGGGAATCAAGGACGCCTCAGGCGACCTGGATCAGATAATGAGGGTTGTAGGTGATTGTGGTAGTGAATTCAGTGTGATTTCAGGGGAGGACTACTTGACCTACCCAATCATCGCCCTGGGAGGCAAGGGGGTGATATCTGTGACAAGTAATGTTGCTCCTGAGATGATGAGGGAGTTTGTTTCTGCGGCATTAGATGGCAGGTGGAGTAAAGCACGGGACTTGCATTATCGCCTGTATCCTCTATTCAAGGTTCTGTTCATAGAAACTAATCCGTCACCTGCTAAGGCTGCTATGAACATGATGGGGTTGGCTGCCGGAGAACCGAGGCTTCCGTTGGTTCCGGTAACCAGAGACAGTGAGGTAGAGATCCGGAGGGTATTGGAGGATCTGGATTTATTGTAGTTGTTTCCCGTTTTTCTGGGGAATTATTTTTTTTCGGCCATTGAATTTTTTCTTCAGTTCATCCCCCCTAAAGAATCGGTCCAGGAAAACAGCTAAGGCGGAGACCTCTGAGTGGGGCTGGTTTCCTATGGCGACATTAAAGTCTACCAGGGAGTATAGCTCTGAAGGAACTTTTTTTCCTCCGATGATGATGATTTTATCTCTCTGGGAGGACCTTATTTCGTCGAGGTGTTCATCAATGTTTATCCCGTACATAGTTAAATGGATTTTATCTCCCCTGAATTCCTGCAAATATTTCTTCCAGTTGGTGGTGAATGTGATCCTAAACCTTCCGCCCCATTCCTGCACCACCTTCTCTATGCTTTGCTCGAGCATGCTGTCCCAGATATCAAATATTATTTCATCCGCCCCAAACGCTCTGGCGACCAAGCAGATGTGGGTGCTCACCCTCTTATCTCTGGCATACCTGTGCCCCAACCTTAGGACTGAGATTTTCAATTTATAGGCTTTGATATAAATTTATACCCATAGTTTATATAGGTTATCAACAGAGGTAGGAGAAGATGACTACAACAGCCTTGGCGCCCGGGAAGGTGATTCTTCTAGGGGAGCATGCGGCAGTATATGGGAACCCCGTTCTGGTGGCGGCGGTGGACTTAAAGTGCTCTGTCACAGTAAAAAAAAGAAGGGATGATGCCCTGATACTTGATAATCCCGCAGTCGGCTTGGAAGACTACAGATTCAGTTTCCCTCAGATTCCGAGATTGAAGAAGAAATGGAATCTGGCTCTCACCTGTGAATCCATCGAGAAAACCCAGGCGTTCCTTGGCGAACACAGAGGTCTGGAGATTAAAATAGAGAGCGATATCCCTGTGTCCTCGGGTCTGGGAAGCTCCGCCTCCATAGCATCTGCGATGGTATTAGCTATTGCAGGAGAACTGGGACATGATCTAGCGAAAAAAGAGATCGCAAAGGTAGCCTGGGATATCGAAAACATCATCCACGGGAAAAGCTCTGGAGTTGATCCCTTTGCGGTAACATTCGGCGGAGTAGGCAGATACTCCAGGGGAAGGTTTAAAGGAATAAAGATCAAGGAATACCCTAAGATCACCATCGGAGACACTGGAATCAGATCAGACACAGGGGAGCTTGTATCTGATGTAATGAGGTTGAAGGAGAGATACCCTGAATTCTTTGATTTGTATCTGGAGATGATGGACCATATAGTTGATTATGGACAGAGATCCCTTGAGGGGAGTGATTTAGAGCGATTCGGCCAGGTGATGAACATAAACCACGGCTTGCTCTCATCAATCGGCGTCTCCTGCCCTGAACTGGATAAACTGGTGTGGGCTGCCAGGAAAAAATCCCTTGGAGCGAAACTCTGTGGTGCAGGGGGGGGAGGGATAATGCTTGCGTTAGGTGATGTGGGAGGGGATATAACTAAGGCTGGCGGAAAGGTGATTAAGACAAGAATTTCTGAGCATGGGGTGAGGTTGAAGAGTTAAGAGGGTGTTTGATTGAATGTTAAGTTAATCCAGCTGCCGAGACAGTGGGTTAAGGCTATAACCATTAACGCAATAACCAGGTGCTCTGCAACCACCTTCCACGGGTTTGTTTTCTGTTCTCTGGCGATGCTGAAACTGAAAATACTCAACGCGAGTAATCCCCAGATTACGCTTACAACAATTGCAGTTGAGAGTTCAAGCAGTAGGACTGGGATGATGAATGTTAATGCAAAAACAAGTTTGGAGAAGAAGGTGGAGAGAGTCGACTCCCATATCTCTCTCCCAGTATGTATGCCTTCGGATTCCTCAGAGATGTGGATGCCCAGCGCATCAGAGAATGCATCTGCCACCGCTATTGTTAATATGCCGCCGATAACAGCTAGTTGTGAGTGGGTACCTGCATGTAAGCCCACCATTAATCCGAGTGTTGTGATCACCCCTGAAGTTAATCCGAAACTGAATCCTACCTTCAGTGAATGTTTCATTGTCGTAGTTTATTATCGTATGGGGACACCCAAAAACAGGAATTAATATATAATAATTTACTATAGATAAAGGATGGTGAAGATAGACATAGACGTAGAGAAATGCATCGGCTGTGGAGCCTGCCTGAATTCATGCCCTCAGAGATTATTTGAACTCAATGATGGGAAATCAAGGATTGCGGGCGATATAAATGAATGCACCTTGTGCGGGGCGTGTGAAACCGGATGCTCCACTGGCGCGATAGATATCAGTGAATAGGAACTAAGATCCATTTATTGTCTTCAATTCTCTCACCCGCAAGCGGCTTTATTATCCTATCACCTTTTGAAGTCCTGAAGGGACGCATCTATAAGGCGGGTTTTTAAATTGCACTTTAACAACCATTAGATGTACTACGTTTAACCTGTTAATTTCAGACTTAAAGCAGATACCTGTTCACATCGACTGTTGGTACAGCTCATCTTCACTTCCTCAACTTATATATTTTTGCGGTTTTACCCTCTAACTTAACGTATATGCTCCCGTCATCAGATAACTGTATCGTGTCCTGTGAATCCAGGAGGTTGGTTAACTGCTTTCTCTTTCTCATATTCTCTTTTATTCTCACAGGGATATTCAAGTTCCCCTCTACCTGAATCCCAAGCGGATAAGGCATATCCCCTAAGCCATTGTTCACTACCGTGATTACCGTGTTACCCCTGAACTCCCTCATAAAAGCATATATGAATTGATCAGAGAATAAGGTGAATAAATAGCCGTTTGCCAGGGCACTATTTTCTCTTCTGATTTTTATTAATTTCTTCATGAGGTTGAAGATCTCCCTTTCATCCCCCCGTCGTTTCCTTGGCTGCAGACTACCCCCAAATACCTCCCACGGCATGTCTTTTCGGTTATCCGGATCCCTGTATCCCTCAAGCCCCACCTCCGTGCCGTAGTATATCTGGGGTATCCCTCTTGTGGTGAACAAAAAAGACAACGCCATCTTGAATATCTTAACTGCGAGATCCCTGTCCCAGTGCCCATAGAAATCAAGAATCTCTGTCATAAATCTCTTATCCAGATCATGGTTGTCCAGCAGTGTTACAAGCCGGTTGGCGTTGGTGTAGCATCGATCCTGATCCAGCACCCCCCTGACCTCGTCTTCATTCAACCTTGGCTTTGCAATACACGTCAGGGAGTTGTTGTATATGAAGGCTTCTTTAATCCTGGAGCACAGAGGGAAATCAAATAATGTGTCGAAGTCATGGTTTTTTTGATACTGGGATATCGAGTGGACGTCATACTCCAGGTCCTCACCGATAAGAGTAATATCCCTGTATTTACCCCTAATATAAGACTTGAAGAAATACCAGAACGCCCTCTCAACATGTTTCACGGTGTCCATCCGGATGCCGTCTATCCCCGTCTCCCAAATCCACTCAAGGATATTACTTACGAAATAGTCCACAACATCAACTCTGCTGTGGTTGAGGTCCGGTAAACCGCACAGGGAGCCCTTCACTACATCCCCCTCATGACCCCGGTTAAACCAATCCTCCCTGATTTTTTTATCCATGTAATCCCTGTAGGCGTCGTTATGATACCCTGTATGATTAACGACCATGTCAAGAATGACCTTTATATCTGATTCATGTAGCCTCTCAACCAACTGCCGCAGATACTTTTTACTGCCTTCGGCCATATCCGGCCTTTTTGAATACAGGTGCGGATCAATTTTCTCAAAATCAAGTGCCCAGTAGCCGTGATATCCGTCACCTCCACGGTATCTGCCGATACTCAGATACACGGGGGTAATCCACAGGGCGGTGATTCCGAGATTCTGTAGGTAGGGGATTTTCTCGATAATCCCTGTGAAATCACCTCCATGGTATTTGAAGGGATCGCCTTTATCAACGCCTTCGTTGTTAGCTGGGTCCCCGTCACAGAATCTGTCGGTGACTATGAAATATATTATGTCGTTTTGGCTGATCATAAATCCACCCGTACATAAATTTAAGATAGATAAGATAAATCAAAACAGAAACATAAGGGAAAGCATTACCCCGATTAACGGAACCTCGATGGCCGCCCACACCCACCTGTTCCATGCCATGACAGATGCGCCGTCTAGTGGCGTAAATGGAAGCATATTGAAGGCCGCCAGAAACAGGTTGACTATGATGCTCCAAGAGCATATGCCCAGTATTAAGCTGAGATCAAAGCCGAGTATAGTGGAAGCTCCGGCAACAAATAGGATGCCGAAGAAGAGCACAGCCAGGATTACGTTTACTATAGGCCCTGCCAGAGCTATCTTCCCATACCTGTCTCTTGATATGGCCCCACTGATGACTACAGCACCGGGTGCTGCAAAAACAAAGCTGCCTCTGGAGACAACAGCCAGGAGTAACGCAAGCATCAATCCCTTCACCCACATCCTGTACTCTGCATGAAATCCGTATCTGTTGGCTACGAACTTGTGTCCCATCTCATGGAATGTGAAGGCGAAACCAACCGCGATAAAGGAGTATATGGTCGACGTTACCGTGAAATCCGAGAATACAATAGATAAAACAACAACAGAGATAAGTATCTCCCTGAGTTCTCTTCTGCTGAAATTGAGATACATTCTAAAAAACAAGGCAGGGTTCGCCGAAAAATCTTGGCTGTGGTGGGGGATATCAGCGTATTATCTAGGGCATGATGACTTTTATCCCTATACCCTCCACAAATTTTATTGGATGTATACTCTCACTGTGCCCTGTCGCCCTCATCTTTCTGATGACGAGATTCCTCCCTGGCATGGATCCCATTATCGTATAATGCATGGTTATTACAGCATCTACAATAAACTCGGAGACTGTATCCCTGCTTAATCCCTTCGAATCCTCTATCAGTTCTGATATAACCACTGAGGTGCAGTCCATTTTTTTGATTTCAGTTAATATTTCATTGAGCAGGATCCTCGATGCGATCGTCTCATCTACTTTCCCTGTGACCCTATATGAAACGTCCATATCCTTCCAGGCAAGTGGATGTAGGAGGATGGCTGAAAGTGAATCTATCACAACCCTTTTGTATTCACCGCGTTTGATTTCGTCAAGCATATCAACTACCTTTACGTCCTTCATGTCCATGGAGATAAGTTTAAGCATTCCGTTATCTATTAATGGACGGAGATCCCACCCGAATACCTCACCTTGCACAATAACTTCCTCAATGTCCTGGCTGAAGGTTATGTAGATGCTTTTCTCGCCATTCATTGCTCCGTAATAAAGAAACCCTAAAGAGAATATTGTTTTTCCTGTTCCCGGGGATCCTGAAACGAGGATTGTGTGGCCTTTAGGGAACCCTCCCTGAACCAATTCATCAAAACCGTCTATCCCGCTCTTTACTCTTTCAATTATCATTTTAATGGATAACGCCTTCCGTCTGTAAATGTAATGGAAACTAAGTAATATATATTAAAAAAAAGTTTTGTTGATAAACAACAGCTGTGTGATTTCCAGGAAATTGACGACACGAAAAAAAATACTTTGGAATTCCTGCGCCTAATTTTACAATTGGGGGGGCATATAATATCGGTGGTTGCTACGCAATCGAGTGTGTCAGACTGAGGGTCTGCCTCATCCACACTTCGTTCGATGACACTTAGCCTTTATCTTCCTTCAATCTCTCGACAACAGCATCCCCCATCCCGGATGTGGTTGAATCCCCTCCAAGATCCCGGGTCCTTACTTTCCCTTCCTTAAGAACACTCTCGATTCCATTAACTATCCTGTTAGCGGAATCCTCTTCTCCGATTTCCTCAAGCATCATGGCGCCGGCCCAGATCGTCGCTATTGGGTTAACGGAGTTTTTACCTTTATATTTCGGGGCAGAACCGTGGATGGGCTCGAACATCGACACTCCCTGAGGGTTTATGTTGCCTCCAGGGGCTAGACCCAGCCCTCCCTGAAGCATCGCCCCCAGATCCGTGATAATATCGCCGAACATGTTCGGCGTAACTATGACTTGATACCACTGCGGCCTCCGTATAAACCACATCGTCACCGCATCAACGAAATTGAATTCTGTTTCAATCCCCGGGTAGTCCTCTGAGACCTCCCTGAATATCTCCCTCCAAAAACCGTAGATGTCAGTTAACACATTAGCCTTATCAACTGATGTGACCCTGTTCTTATTCTTCTTTTTTGCCAGCTCAAAGGCATATCTTATTACTCTCTCGGTTCCCTTCCTGCTTAGAACCCCCAGCTGGTAGGCTATTTCATCCCCCTCAACATCGACGTCGAGATTAAATTTTATGTTATAGAGGCTCCGGTTTATCTCTAAGACGTCCTTGTTTTTTCCCTCACCTGCGTGTCCCCCCACCCCGACATAGAAATCCTCGGTGTTCTCTCTGACCACAGAGAAATTAATGTCTTCAGGTTTCTTGTTTTTCAGGGGGCAATCAACTCCCTCAAGCAGTTTTATAGGTCTCAGATTCACGAACTGGTCGAAATAGAACCTGAGTGCGAGTAGAATGCCTTTCTCAAGAACACCGGGTGTTATCCTCGGATCCCCGAGGGCGCCAAGGTATATCGCATCCATTTTTTCCATCTCCTTCAGGGAATCCTCAGGCAGCAGCTCCTTTGTTTCAAGATAATGGTCTGCGCCTAAAGGATAGGTGATCCAGTCTACCTCAAAGTGGTTTATCTCAGATACGGCATCAATTATTTTTTTTCCTTCAGCAATTATTTCAGGGCCTATTCCGTCTCCAGGGATCAATGCAATTGTGTATTTCATCATATTTATGTATTTAGATGGAAATGAGAAAAAACCGTTTTTTAATCCTATGATTATATATGATTAAGTGTAATATTTGTAACATAGCTAGGTAAATGAGGCTAAAATGAAAAAGGAGATAAAAAGAGTGGGGGTATTGTCTGTTCTTAAGATTTCGTTTATTATTGGCCTGGTTTTTGGCCTTATTGTAGGAGTGATATATGGAGCTATATTAGCTCTTGGCGGGGGTATGGCGATGTTGGCAGGCGGTGATGAAGCCGCTGCGGGGGGTGTGATGCTTATAGTTATAGCTATTATTATGGTTGTGATATTCACCCTGCTTTATGCGGTTATTGCCGGCGTATCGGGGGCTATATATGCGATAATCTATAACATGTTAGCTAAGATTGTAGGCGGGGTGGAGATAGAGCTTGTGGATAAGAGATAAGCTATCTCCTGTTTTATTTAATTACTTCGGCTGGCACCTGCTTTTCCCATCCACACATACCTCATAGTCTCTACAGTCATCCACCTTTAATTTAGAGTATATATTGATGCATTCTGCTATTGCGGTCCCTGGGCTCTTGCAGATGGGGGTTGTTTTATCCAGATATAGTGAGTATCCTTTAAATTCACCTTCCATACTGTATTCTTTGTAGCAGTGATATTCTTCAACTACCGTGCCGCAGTCGGAGTCTGTGAAACACGCTATGTTTATTGATGTGGATGTGGGGGGTGTGGAGGTTGATGTTGTTGACGTGGAGGTTGAGGGTATGGTTGTTGTATTCTCTAGGGTCTTATTTCCAGTTGGGGTATTTGGTTGTATTAGGTTGAAAATCTGCCATATTGCTAGGATCACAAGTATTATCAAGCAGGTGATGGCTCCGAGGGTCTTCAGCAGCTTATGCATTTTAGTTCTTGGGTGATAGTCTCCCATATTTTTTTGGCAACCTCTGTTTTAGTGTCTTTGGGGATATGTATGGGTTTCTTGTCTCTGCTTAGGATGTAGACTTCGTTTTTGTCGCCTCCAACTTTATTTCTTCTGGTGTCGTTGGCTATCACCATATCTATCTCTTCATCCCTTATTTTTGTGTTCCCTGCATTTATGAGTTCATCTTCTGCCACATCGTATTCTGCTTTGAAGGCTACCACATAGAGTTCCGGGAACTTCTCTTTCGCTAATCTAGTCAGCTTAGGATTTAGTTTAAGTTTAAGGGTTAGTAGGTCTTTATCTGATTTTATTTTATTCTCTGAGAATCTGGGGCTGTAGTCTGCGATTGCTGCAGTAGATATGAACACCTGGTATCCTTTTTCCAGTTCCTTCAGGGAGACTCCGGTCATTTCTTTGGCGGAGGTGACATGTAGGGTTTTTGCTTTATCTGGTAGTTTGAGGTTTAGGGGTCCTGAGACAATTGTTGTCTTGTATCCTCTCTTCAGGGATTCTTCGGTAAGTGCCTTGCCCATCTTGCCTGAGCTGGCGTTTGTGATAAATCTTATTGGGTCGATGGGTTCTTGGGTTGGCCCTAGGGTTATGAGGACGTTCATATTAGTTTTCTTCCTTCTTCGTTGATTTCTCCTGCACTGATTCTGTTTCCTGAGATGGGTTTTCCGTCTTCGGCAAGGATTATTGGGACTACAACTATTGTTATTTTGTTCAGGCCTTTTTTGAATCTGATGGCGTTGATTTCCTCTGCTCTTAGGAGGGTTTCCTCACTCACCACTATACAGTCTATTTCCGGGTCCAGGGTTGCAATCCCGTAGGAGTCATCTATTTTTATTATTTCGTAGGGTTTATTTTCCTTCACTTCATCGATATATTCCTGAAGGTTTTTTTTCCGGGTTGCATAGGGTAGTGTGTCCCTTACCCTGAATCTATGGGCGAATTCATCGGATGTTAAACCGATGATCACTGATCTGCCTACAGTGAACGTATTCTCCAGTATTTTTTTATGTCCCATGTGCAGTGTGTTGAAGGTTCCCCCGATTACAGCTTTCTTAAACATTTTCATCGATATTATATGAATTTGCGGGGCAAATTCCTTTCTTTTCCGTCAACGCTTTTCTTTCTAAGAAAAAGGTTGCGTTGAAGGTTCCGCCGATTACAGCTTTCTTAAACATTTTTTTTTTGTTTTTAATTTAGTTTTTTGGGTGGATATTAATTTATATGTATTAGGGGGCGATATTACGGATTTTCTCTGCTGTTTCCTTGAGGTCTACGCTGGTTTTTTCAAAGCTGCTTTGGGGGAATCCGCTTAGGGGGTCGTCTTTCATTGACGGGAATAATGCTATGTGTAGGTGCGGCAGTCTTCCTCCGCGGATGAACATGCACACGTAATCGGGGTTATATGTTTTCTTGATTTTCTGTGCGATGGTTTTTGCTGCTGTGAATAAATTTTTGAGGTCCTCATCTCCTATTTCATAGAATCTCTCCTCGTGTTTTTTGGGGATTACAAGACAGTGTCCTTTCGTGCAGGGCTGTATGTCCAGTATCCCTAAAACTGAGTCGTCTTCATAGACCTTCCATGACTTTATTTCTCCCCGGATAATCTTGCATAGTATGCAGTCCCCGTATTTTTCCATTTTTTTTAGTTACTTTTATCCCTGCTTTTGCCTTAGCCTCCCTCTGCCTTCGTCTTTGTCTGCGCCGCCTTCTTAATTTCTCCCTCAGCCTCCTGCTTCTTTGCTTGGCGTCTATGAGCCTTTGAGTAGTAGATGTAGGATAGCCCCAACAGCAGGAGTAATAGGATTGTCCATGTGGGGGGATTTGAAGCAACCTCATAGACTTTCTCAGTGAAGCCGTAGGTGTTTTCTTGTATTATCCTCACAAGGTCTTTCTTCTGCTCGTGCACTTTTATTGTTGTGGAATTGGAGATGTCTCCCTTGTCTGCTGTTAGAGGGGAGACACTTACCTTCAGTGGATAGTTGCCGGGTGTAAGGGAGCCTTCAGTCTTTACATGCCAGGTGATCGACTTATTTTCACCTTTCCTTATTTTGGTTTCATCCCTGATGGAGGGGTGTTCCACATTGAAGCCTTCTGGAAGATATATTAATGCATTTACTCCTCCTATATCATCTTCTGCATGTATTTTTACCGTAGCATTGAATTCATCTCCTGCAGTCACCTCTTTTTCTGCAGATAGTGAAAGAGTAAATGATGTCTTTTTTTGAATCTCCCCTCCCTCGCAGACCTCTACTGTTATATTCCAGACCCCGAAATAGTCTCCCCTCATAACTTTTATATTATATTCACCTGTCTCTTCAGGGGTGAAGCTGAATTTCCCTGCATCGTTGACCTCCCCGTACCCTGAAAACGATCCACCGATTTTTATGGAGAACACGGCGTTTTTCAGGGGATTTCTTTTTTCATCATGTGCTTTTATTTCCACTGGTTGATTTACGCAGGCGTTGTCATAAGAGATGAAGACTTTTTTGTGTTCTTCTTTCTCCCCGATTATCTCGTCGAAGGTGGTTTCGGTTATTGTGGTGGCAGGGGTTGTTGAAGTGGTGGTTTCATCTTCTAAAACCCATGAACCGTCCTGGCATATTCTTCCATCGTCTCTCCTATATCCTTCCTCCACGCAGTTCCCGTCCAGGATGCATTCCCTGGGATAGCAGCAGACTCCGTCATCCGAATTCCATGCGGTCGCAGGAAGACAGTTCAGCCCCACGCAGCACTCCGGTAAATCACTTTCAGTGGTGAGGGCGCAGTTTTCATCACGCGTTGAGCAATTAACCCATATCCATGCGCCGTCCTGGCATACCCGCCCATCCTCCCTCCGGTAGCCTTCCTCAATGCAGTTCCCGTCTAGGATGCATTCCCGTGGATGACAACAGACTCCGTCATCCGAATTCCATGCGGTCACAGGGAGGCAGTTCAGTCCTTCACAGCAGTCTGTGAAGTTGCTGTCTGGGGTGAGGGCGCAGTTTCCATTATGCATTGAGCAGGTGGGGAGGGTGGTTGTGGTGGAAGAGGTCGAGGTTTCCGTTGTCGAAGTTGTTGTTGAAGTAGAGGAGGTTGAGGTTTCTGTTGTCGTTGTAGAGGTTGTATCTGTCGTGGTGGTGGTTGTGGTGGAAGAGATTAAGGTTGTGGTTGTTGTGGTTGTCGTTATAGGGGCTGTGGTTGTTGTGGTCGTTAACGTAGTCGTCGTAGTTACAATATCTGGGATACAACATTTGTATTTGTGGGGGCAATTCAGTTTCCCACCTTCATATTCTTTCTCACCATAAAGGCATAGGGTCAGTCTACAGGAACCGCCAACATCTGAGCAGTTAACTGAATGACTAACAACGCCTGTGAAAACAACAGTATTTAAGGTCAACCCTAAGATTGCCATTATCACGAATCGTTGGATTTTCATCTACGGAAAACACCTCCTCAACGATTATCCATGGGTCCCCAGGTTATAAATACCTTCATTTTCCTAGATAGTTTCATGCAAATGAGCAAAGAAGACATATTACAGGATAGTAGGGTTTGTTTGTCTTTCTGGGATTCCGACACCGGGGAGGCACATAAGATTAAAGGAAAGGCTGTCTATCACTCCAAGGGCTCCGTCTATGAGAAAGGCAGAAAATTCATGCAAAGTGAAAGGAAGGGTAGCACCCCGAGGGGGGGTGGTTGAGGTGATAGTAACTGAATTTATACAATAAAACCGGATCCAGATGCAGGAGAGAGAATAGCGTAGCAGCTAACGATGTCGGCTGGCACAACTTACTAGATTCTCATTCATTTTACCAATTGATGGCCTCCTTTTTCTCCATCAGAGGATTATAACTCCTGCACTATGTACCACTCACCATTTTTCTTAGCAGCAAAAACCAGCCTTCCATTAACTTCGGTAAGAGAACTGATTCCCCCATAACTTTCACCCTCCTCCCCCCCATACACTATACACTCCCTACCTCCCTCCTCCGCTATATACACTAATGTCCCATTAACCTCTATAGGAAAACTAACATCGTCATACCTTTCACCCTCTTCCCCCCCATACACAACGAATTGTTTACGCTCCTCTTGTTTATGCTCCTCTTCTGCTGAATAAGTTAATTTTCCATTCACTTCGGCGATATATCCATCAATCCACACATACCTTTTACCTTCCTTTCCCTTGTATACAATAAAGTATTTACCTCCCTCATTCGCCAAAAATGCTAATTCCCCATTTATCTCCGCAAAGCATTCAGCATAGTATGTTGTTTCCACCTCGTTATCCTCATACCTAATGCGGATATGGGTATATGGTTGATCGACCACCACACTATATGCCAGTTTTCCATTGACCTCTGTAAGAGATATGACCCTACGATATTTCTCACTTTCTTTTCCCCCATATACGACGAACTCTTTATCCCCATCATTCGCTATATACGCCAATGTCCCATTAACCTCTGTGGGGGAGCTAACTTTATTATACCTCTTACCCTCCCCCCCACCATACACTATAAAGCATTCATCTATCTCACATGCCACATAAACTAGTGTCTCATTGACTTCAGTAGGAGAGCCAACATAGTTATACTCCATTCCCAGCTCTTCCCCTCCATACACGATAAACCATCTACCCCCTCTCCTCGCCTCGTAGGTTAATCTACCATTTACTTCTGTGAGAGATTTAATCCAAGTATACGACGTTTTGTGGTATTGGGTGATGGTGTTTTTCCAGATACTTTCTTCAGGCGCACCTAAAAATCCGGCAATAGAACCCTTGCTTACCAGTGGTCCTGGAGCTAAGTAGAAGCCTTCTTTAAGGCAGGGACTTCCAATAAGAGGGAATCCGCCCTCATCAATCCAGCTCTTCTTGACCACGCATTGCAATGTTATCTCGGCCTTGTAGGGGTCTCCCGGACTAGCAGGCATGCTGGGACAAGCAATCTTTATTTCCACCTCTTCCTGAGGACCTAAATAGACCTTATCTGGCATATCAAGATAGCAATCTGCACCCGGGGGAGTGATTATATTTATCCTACTTCCCTCTTCCGTAACCGCACCCAGACCCTCAGAACGAGAAGT
The DNA here is from genome assembly GCA_965602195.1 of uncultured archaeon. Lineage (GTDB taxonomy): Archaea > Altiarchaeota > Altiarchaeia > IMC4 > QMZM01 > CBFCYF01. The sequence goes on from CBFCYF010000016.1 coordinate 21,347, forward strand.
GAGGTTTAATCCAGAGCTATTCTCCCTTATAATCACGGGGCTGCATTGTGCATTCTTCACTAATATCATACCCCTACCATCCGAACACAGTTTGTGTTCCGTTACTTTAATGTAGGAATTAAACCCACTTACAGCAGGAGTTAAGCCGACACCACTTTGAATACCAAGCCCGGGATCTTGCCATATTACCAACCCAAGTATTACAGGTATTGCAAACGAAAATACTATGCTGATTACTATCCCCCCAACCAGCCCCCCCACCAACCAACCAACAACTGATCTGCCTGTACTGAGATTATGTGTTTCTTTCAGAGTTAGAACAAGCAGACATATCCCATAAATCCCTGCCAGGATGTTGAGGAAGGGCACCATCTCCAGCATACCTAGGGGGGCAGAATAAAGAGAAATAAGATAGGTCTGGGTGGTGTAGTCTCCTTTTCCTCCGAGGAGTGTGGCAAATAGAAAGAAGAACAGGGAACTAATCAATAAAGTTGATATGAAAATAAGGGGGAAGAGCAGAACGTAATACAAACCCTGGGACGTTGTTATCCCAGAGGGCGGGATTAGCCCCCCTATTGTACAGATAGCCACTATTATCCCAACTATCAGCCCCGCTATTCCTACATGAGCGACTGCTTCTTTTAGGGTTGCTTTTTCTTTTTCCTCACCCAGAGTTTCTTTAGGGTTAATTAAAACCCGAAACCATTTATGGAAAATTTCCATATTAGAAGATAGGGAAAACTGACTAATATGTTTCTATTTTTATTCCCTTAAAAGACCAAGAATATTCTCTTTAGCAAGCTTCCATTCCCCCCCTATTTTTCTTAAGGGGATATATTGGGTTCGGACTTCCTCTTTTATCTCACCGCCTAAGGAGACTTCAATATCGCTTTCCACTACTGCATACAATTCTCCTTCTATG
>CBFCYF010000017.1:0-20424 GCA_965602195.1 uncultured archaeon
TCCGAAACCAGAACCGCATTGGATAAATACAAAAACTCCGGCAATTATTATCACAAGAATAACGGCAATATAAACATAAATTTTTTTCACTCCCCCTTGATTACCTCCCCCGCCCGAATAATCTACAACCATTTTCATCACCTTTGTTTTTCCTATTAATTAATCTTCACCACATGTTTTTGATTGTCAGTGTTGGGTCTCCGTAGAGACAGTTTATATAAAACTCATGTCTCATCCCAGTACCGCAACTGCCTTTAAAGGCTATCTTCCCCAGCTTATATGCATCACCGATTCTGGTTCCTCCATTAAAATTCATGGCGATTCTATGATATAAAGTGCCTACTCCACAATTATCTATTAAAAGACTGCAACTTGATCCTGTAACCGCACAACAGTTTGGGTCAGTGCTTCCCATATGGATGGCGCCTCCATTCTTGAAGAAGTTTAACACAATGCTTTGACCTGTGGAGCCATAGTTTATAACTCCCCCATAGCATGGTACAATCATCCAGACAGCACCGGATACATCCATACTATTCAGGTTACCTGGACTGATTGCAGATGCATATACCTGCGGGGGTCCCTTTGAGCCGTGTTGGGTCAGATAGAAGAAGTTTTTACCGCTGGCAGCAGTTGGGGAATCCCCTGTACCTACTCCGCAATTTGGATAAGGCGAACATTTCTGTCCCCAGATATACTGGCTCCAGCACTCCATCGTCAGATAACCAGGGGCAAGAGTCCGTCCCACATGAGGAGATAAATCCAGTCCTCCTGAATTATGTAAACCAATGAAGGTATCAAAGGAGTTCATAAACAGATTAAGGTCTCCGTTATTCGGATCAGGTAATCTACCTAGTGCTACGTCAGGCATATTGTCTCCTGTGTAATCGCTGTAAGGGATGTCAGTGTAATAACCTCCTTGTTTTGCGGAAGGAAATCTCCTATAGCCGCCGACTATTAAAACATAACGAGCGTCTATTTTTGGAATCAACTGGTCGAGAATGCCATCAACGTTATTCCAGCTGCCGGGGCTTGTAACCTTGCTTCCTATTATGTCGGAGGTTTCATCCTCATCCAGGTAGAGGAAAATTGAACTTAAACCGTCATTCTGTAGTGCTGACTGATAATCCTTTATTTTGTTTTCAAGTTGTGTTATTTGACCTGCAGAATAAGTGGACTGTAGATTACTTTTTATAGCAGCGATCAGCACATCAAATCTGCAGACACTAATATTGGTATTATTCCTCTCATCAGAGGCTGTTAAATCACAGGAATCAGTAGCCTCAAAGGTGATGTTATGGATCCCAGCAGTGGGTCTCCTGCTTGCTTCATGTGTTCCGCCGTCTGCAGCTATGGTGCCGGTTTCAAACACCATGCCATCTGCCTTCCATGTCACATCATACGGGGGAACGCCCTTCGATACATTACCCTTGAATTTATCGCCGCAGTCAACTAAATCCCCGTCATTTGCAGGAATAAGGATTTCCGCCTCCGGCGGCTCAGGTATATGGATGATTACAGTATCTGAGGCTGTGTCGCCTGAATCCGTAACCTCTAGGGTGATGGTATGGTCTCCTAAGCCGAAGTATGTGACATTCACTGTGAAAGTCTTGTTGGTGGAGAGAACCACGCCGTTATGTGTCCACCTGTAGCTGTAGGGGGCCTCCGGGGGAGGACGTGGGACGCCGTCTTCACCCTCACCGCTAAAGGTTATGTTCTCACCAAGAGTCAGCTGGAAACACCTGTCATCTGTTGGCTCAAGAATCACAGCCTTCAGCTCCTCTGGGTGCTTCATCCTGATCGTGACAGAGTCTGAGGCTACGGCACCAACATAATCTGTTACATTCAGGTGGATGGTATGTGCGCCGTAGGCTAGTTGGGCGGCATCCATTGTGAAGCTTTTGTTGGTGGAAAGGCCTCCATCTTTGCTGGATGTCCACTGGTACCTGTAATAAGGGGCGGTTGGGTATTGAACCCCGCCCTGGCCTTCACCATCAAACTCCACCGTCACCCCGGGGATCCAGATGAATTCCTCACCATCTTTCGGCTTCAGTATATGGGCCTCAAGGGGTCGGATTATCACCTTCACCGTGCTCATAGAGTACGCATAATCATCATCCATAACCCTTAGCTGTACATCATATGTGCCGCCTGCGGTATAGATGTGGTTCACCATTATACCGTCCTCGCCTGGACCCTCACCGAATTCCCAGTGATACTCCACTATATTCCCATCCGGGTCATATGACTCGCCGCCGTAGAAATATAGCAGGAGGTTAGTCCCTGCATATACCTCAGTTAGGTTTGGCACAGGAGTTGAGTTGAAACCTCCTTTAGCTATCGCTACAGGGGGCTCGTTCGCAGGTATTGTGGTTGATGTGGGATACTCTGGAGGCGGTCCGCCGGCGAAACACTCTATGAAATCACCAAAGTTAATCTCCGCGTTCGTTAAAGTAACCAGCCAGGCCACAATAAACAGGATTATAAGCCCGATTATGGCGTTGATGATCACTGCCTTGCCCTGTTTCCTCTTGTTGCTGTCTCCGGTCAAAACAAGAATGCCGCCAACCATAATCAATAATGTCACCACCGCCGGCATAATCATAAAGGCGAAACACAGAAGCCGGTTGATGAAATTTCCCAGGCCGCTTACGTCCTGGGCAGAAACAATAGATACGCTAAGGATTATCGCAGTGATCAATATTTTATTCTTCATTCTTCCGGTTTCCTGATTTTAAGGTATGCCACAACAGCACCGATAACAATTACCAGACCGAGCAGCATATACATTATGGGGGGCAGGACAGCCTCGCAGTCCGGGTCATCCCCCTCTTTACAGTCCGGGTCGCAGGCTCCGTCAATTACTTTATCGCAGTAGTTATCTCTTGAACCGGAGGGGCAGTCCTTCGGGCAGGTGCGGTAGTTTTCTCCGAGTTCCGGCTCACAGACTCCGTTGCCGAAGTTTCTGGGGCAATCAAGGTCTACGTCAACCCTACAGTCCGGGTCACATACTCCATCATCCAATGCGTCACAGTAACCATCTTCTCCGCCGGATGGGCAGTCTGTGGGGCAGTTCATGTAGTTTTCCTCTTCTTCACAGACAGAGTCTCCGCATATAACCGGCCTGGGGCAGTCCCCTGGACAATCTCGGTAGCTTTCGCCCCTATCACTCTCGCATTTCCCGTCACCGCAGACTACTTCCATACAATCCGGGTCCCCCACGCCCATACAATCCGGGTCGCATACCCCGTCAAGTACCCTATTACAGTAGTTGTCTCTTCCTCCTGACTTACAGTCTTCGGGACAGTTTTTATAATACTCTCCTTCATCTATCTCACAGATGCCGTTTCCGTTGCATCTGACGTGTACGGATAAAATATTTGAGTAGAATATCCCATCATTAGTCCTTGCCTCTGTGGGCCCTATAGTGAATTTACCTATCTGGGTGGCGTTTATCCTGTAACTTATCTTTTTCTCGGAGTTTGGGTTCACAGGGAATTTCCAGACGTATCGCGGTGTGAACCAAAAGACGGCACAGTCCGGGTCCTGGAGTGTAGTGCATCCGCAATCCCAGTCACAGATTCCGTCCTTCTTACATCCTACCTTACATTCTCCATCAAGGTCTAACCATCTGACTGTTTCATTGCCTGTCTTGATTATTGTTCCATTTTCTTCCTCAGTTATGTCTGTGTAACCCACAAGATTCTCTTTATCAACTGGTTCGCCAAAAGCTACGGTCTCCTCTAATACAACATTTATTATTCCGTTGAGATTGTTTTTGACTGTTATATCTATCTTCAGGATCTCGTTGACTCTGACCTGTGAGGGAGCGGTTTTTATTACCTCAACCTTCGGGTCCTGTGCTATTGCTGTGTTCATCAGCACCAAAATCGTCAACATAGTTAATACGTTTTTCATTTTAACATCCGTACACAGTTTCCCCAATTGGGGGGCATACTGGAGCTACTCCGTTGTCGTTTCTGCAGGTAGTTGCATAGTAGCTGCAGTAGGGATAGGTTCCGCCGGGAAGCCCATGTTCCTTCCATGGGTCCTCCTTATTTCCTGTGGTGTCAACCAGATGCCACTGTCTGGGGGATTCCTGGGGGAATCTAACCAGATTGAAGCAGTGTCCTTCTCCGGTTACCGAGTACGCTTCTGTGGGGCCATAGCCTATTATCCTAAGCATTGTGACTAAAGCATTAGAGTAATCACAGCAGGTCCCTGAGTTTATGCCCTCTGCTTCCGTAACTAATCCCTGATCTCCGAGGATGCTTGCATGTGCCGGGAAATCAGGGAGTGAAGGAGATCCACAGGAGTTTCTGTTCATGGCTACATCTGACCTCCAACCCCCTGGGGAAAACCCTGCACTTGAGCTACCACAGGATAATGCATTACTGTTTCTTGTATAGACATGCCAGGCACATCTGCATTTTCCAAGATCCTCCTGACAGCAGTAACCGTCTCCCTCCGGACTCCAACATAATGAGTGTCTGAGGCAGCAAACCTCCGGGAAGAAGTAGTCGCTCATAAACTTTGCGGTGGGGCCGAAACCGTTTATCAAGTAGACGCCGGCACATCTCTTTATGCCATCCTGGGTTAATCCCTCGGGAGTTAATCCCAGCTCAGCACCGTAATCATATCCCTGCCTGCAGCTTAGATTCAGACGGCTGTATGCGCCGCCCTTGCCGAGGGTTCTCTTGCAGAAACCCGGGGTGCAGTTCCATTTACAGCATAAGATTGCTTCCCTGGCCAGTTGCCATAGATCCGGGTGACATACCTCATACATGTCGCAGGCGTGAGCATACTCGTTCCCTGTTTGTGTCAGGGGGCCTTCGTGTTTCGGCCAGTATGTATGGCAGTTGGTGTCCAGGGCACAGCACCAGGGAACATATACTTCATGTCTACTGTCTGATGCTCTTGAGCCTATATCGTCTTCGACCTCGAATTTTATGTTATGGGCGCCCTCAGTCAGCGGGGGAACCATGGGGGGCGTCGTATAGAGGGTATATGTGCCCCAATCATTCTTTATCCAGAAATCATCTACCACTCCATCATCCATACTTATCCACTTCACATTATATGGTGGGAGACCGCCTTTTGCTCTCCCGGTCCAGTTTATCTGACACTGCGGGCAAATCACCTCCCCTGCCCCGACACAGTACAGTATGTACATATCCTTAAGGGTTAGATTCACTCCGGGGTCTGTTGTGAACTCCAAGTCTATTGTACAGTAACTATCTGATCTATTGCAGCCGGGACAATCGCAGTCTCTGAGCAGCTGTGTCAGTTTACCGGTAATCATCGGATTTGTATTCTTATCTGATATAGTATCCCACCCCAGAAAGTCATCATGCCTCCATTCAATAATGTTATCATTTCCTATGTCAAGAGTTACATCAGATTCCTTCCCTGACACTGCATCGAGTATAGTTTCGACTACTTGGCTTGCGCTGCCAAAATATTCTGCTGAACCGCCGGTCTGAGAGGACAACCTCGTCATATGGCTCTCAAGAAGATCTTTGCTATAACCGTCGTCGGCGTCGCCCCAGAACCCATACACCTTTATATCTCTTGCATTCGCAGCCTGGATTGCATTATCTATAGACCTCTCATTCTCATCTTCGTTTGTTCCATCTGCATAGCCAACGGGTGCAGTATCGCTTATGGGGAATATCATCATCAATGAACTATCCCGCCAGGGGTGATTGTTCACTATCCATTCTGTGCCTGGGCCCCAGGCCTCATTGAATTGGAAGCAGTCATATCCCTCGCAGTGGTCTTTCCATATTCTGCTGTTGGCACACCAGTCATAACCTCCATCACTCCCTGGCTGCTCGATACCGTATACATTGATGTCAATGCTAACCCCTCTGGAGCCGATATAACCTGCTATCTTTGGTATTATATCGTTACATATCTTATCCCATTCATCCTCCATGCTTCCTGAGGTGTCTATAACAAAAACCAATTCCGTGCTTTGTATGGGGTTTCCAACGTCGAGTTTTGCGTCGCATACGGTTGCATTTATAGGTAAAGTAATTTTGGCTTCAGAGTTTGAACCCCCAGCCGGTGGAAACCTCAGGATTTTTTCCTTGAAGCCGTCTGAGAATTCCTCAAGAACAGAGCATCTCCGGGAGGGGATATCCTCTATTTGAATGTAAGCTGACACATAACCGTAGCTGCCACAACAGTCCTCGGCATATCCGTAGATGGTATTATCGCCTGGGTGGACGTATTCTGTTATGTCTCTTTCCACCTGGTGGCATCCCGGGGAACAGCATCCGTCGTTGTTCTCATAAACTATGTTTCCATTAACTTCTATGTATCCCTCATCATCGAAACAGGCCTCCCGTAAGATGACCCGCGTGTAATTCTGGGGGAGATGTAGTATGTCTGAGCCGCCGCCAGAGAAATGACGGTTTGGATCCCAGGTTCCGTTAGCGTAAAGGACCACATCCCAGTAGCTGTACTCCCAGTCATACAGGTTCAGGATTTCCGCCCTTAATCTTGGAACTATTATGATCTCTACTATATCAGAGGCTGTGTCCCCTATGCAATCGGTGACGTTAAGTGTGATGTTATGCGTCCCTAAACCGAAGTACATTGCCTCAATTTTAAACTCATTATTCCTGCCAATAATCCCGCCCCTATCTGACTTCCACTCGTATGTATAGTGGGGGAGCTCATAACAGGGGGTTCCACCGGTAACTTCAGCAACAAATTCTATGGTTTCCCCTGGTTTACAGGTAAATGTCATCCCATCTGCCGGTTTTTTTATTCTAGCGTGTATGCCTGATTTGACCTCAACTGTAACTGCGCTTGGTATCACGCTACTCTGGCCTTCATTATCCTCAACCTTCAGTGTAGCAGTATATGTCCCGTCAGAGGTGTATATGTGGCTTGTGGTTACCCCTGTCGCATCCTCTCCTATTCCGTCGCTATCATCGAAATCCCACGTGTATTTCACGATACTGCCATCCGGATCAAATGAGAGAGAGCCATCGAAATATACTGTTTCCCCTACTGTAATACGGACAAGTTTCAGGTTTACCTCAGCGGGGTTGTAGTCAATCCTTGCGTCTGCTATAGGGGCTTTACCTGCCGCAGAAGCCAGAGTGGACAGGGAAAACAGGATGATGTATGCTACTATCAGACTATGGGATAAATTCGCTTTGAAATTCATTTTATTTAACATTTTAGTCGGAGTAATATTTAAATCGGCGGAGGTTTCGGCACACTTGCCCCGATTGTAATGCTGTCGCTGCCGTAATTACCTGCACCGTCGGTAACCTCTAATGTAATTGTATGCCTTCCCGCGGATAGATACCCTCCAAAGTGATTGCTGTTGCCTATCAAGCCATCCACGCTGGATGTCCACCTGTAGTTGTATGGGCCTGAGCCTCCGAAGGCGGAGCCTGTGAATTCTATTAAATAATCGGTATCAAATTCTGAGCCATCTACTGGGGTATGTATTGATACGAGGAGGGTCTCATTTTCCGATCCCGGGACCACCCCTCCACCCACAGATGTGCAATCGCACTCAAATGAGGGGAGGAATTCTTCGGTTAGATAATTAACTAAAGGAATCGCAATTAAGACAAAAATCAGGCCTACGGCGGCATAGATCACTCTTTTCTTCGCCTCATCTCTATCCCCTGGACCCTCTGCGACCATAAACTTCACCCCTGAGAGTATCAGTACCAGTGTTACGATCACTCCAGAAAGGAACAATACAAGACAAACAATCATACAGAATACATAATTCCACTTATTCTTTACGATATCTCCCTCGCCTGCGGCTGCTAAACTGACACCGAGATATATTACTAAAAAAGACAAAATCAAAAATGCCGGGATATATCTTTTCAAATTTATCGCCTCTATCCGATATAATGAGATATTAGATGGGAAAGATATATATTTGTTGTTTCTCTGTCTGCCCGGTGGATTCATCAATTGTAGATAACCGTCAGGTGTGGCTTGCCGCTAATTCTTATGTCATACAGATCCCATTTTTTGGGTACCGTGCATGAGCTTTCTCCTTCGCTTTTAAAGCGGTCTTCTTCGCTTCCCCTGATCTGGAACGTGGCGTATTTATCTCCCAGGTACTGGGATTTGATGAATCCGGTGACATCAAGTGAGTATAAGCCTGCACTGTCTACATGCACACTAGTTTCTGGATTAACTCCCAGATCAAATAACCGGGAGCACTCTTTTTTGCAGTAGGTGGGTCCGCAGAGGTCTTTCTTTGCCTCACAGCTTGCTGGGGTCCAGTCGTCGTTATCTGAACTGTAGGCCGTTAAATCCTGCCCCCGGTTAACTCCGCCGACACTCAGGGTTATCATAACGTATGCTATATCCTTCCCCTCGGATATCGATGACAGGTCAAAGCCGAGATCAAATCTCTCCCTCGTTGGTATAAAGTAGGGCTCCTGGTTAAAGCACTCGTATCCTGCGGCAAGTATTCCGCCCTTATCCGGTGAATAACAGGAGTAGTATTGGTTTACACAGCCGCCTGCCACATCCATCATGTAAACCTGCGAGGAGCGGTGCGGATCCAATATCTCTACAATATCTAATTCAAAGGTGGCTGTGAATTCCTTCTCTCTAAGACAGCCAAGATTCTTGGCTCTATAGTCTATGGTAACCTCAACAGGGCCTGTAAGAGATGACAGGCTCTCCAAGTCCGTCTCTACTATGATGTCAGACTCCTCCCCCCCATCCAGCTCATCTGGCTTGTATAAAATCTTATATGATTTGAGATTCAAGGTAACCTCATCAACCAACGCTTTTCCGTCTCCGGTGTTCTTTATAACTGCTTTTATTACATACCCTTCTGGATTCCCACCTATGGTAGATTCCATGACCTCCAGCTTGGGCCTCTCAACTACCCCAATTGCATTAACATGTGAGGTTAGTTTGATTTTAGTTGCATTAGCTATGTAGTCCAACCACGGTATCTCCTCGTTTTTATAATAACTTAGCCCGGACAAATCACCTGGAATGTAACTCCACTCCACCGGCTTTACAAATACCCTGTAGTGCTCCCGTAAACCAAGACCCGGTGGCGTACCCCACTCATGTGCGGTGACATAGCCCTTTGGATTTAGGAGCATACACTGTGGGGTGTAATTCATATTAATTTCTATTAAACCACCTTCTTGGACAATTATCTTATTACCTATCGTATTGGTCTGTGGATTGGCAGTGCAGACTATATTCCCATACATCTCTGGGGAACAATGTCTTATCCCGACAAACCTGTGGATTACAATCCCCGTCAAAGGATCATAGAGGGATTTATCGGTGGGAGGACAATCCCAGTTGTCCCTGAATTCATAGAACTGCAGGTATTTATCTATCATCTCCTCTATTTTCTCTGGCTTAACCCATACTACGGGAGGGCAATCTACGGGGCCACCATCCCTGAACCAGTCTCCGGTGATATCGGATTCTACAGTTATTGTGTCTCCAACGCAACATGTATCTCCCTCTGATAAGATATAGTCACCGACGCGTAATCTGAGCATGGGATAGAAATTTACTCTGTGGGATATGACGATCTGCGAGCCCTCCAGAATCTCGGGGTATGGGTACAGGGAATCGTGACATGGACTGGATTTGGGGGGATATTGTATGGGATACATGTGTGTTGGTGTTCTCGTTAGAAGAGGATTATTTATGGAGTTGCATGTATACTTATCCAGTGTGTTAAGGAAGGAAACCTGGTTTAATCTAACGCTGGTATCCCCCACGGCCACAGTAGATTCAACGGTAACAGGCGTAAGTAAAATCGTAAACACGATTGCTATACAAAATATTTTTTTCCCCATTTTACCTTCTCAATTGTAGATAACCATCAGGTATGGTTTGCTGCTGACCCGTGTGTCCTGCAGATACCAGTTCTCGGTTTCGCTGCATGAGCTTTCTCCTTCGCTTTTAAAGCGGTCTTCCTCGCTTCCCCTGAGCTGTAATGTGGCGTATTTATCCCCAAGGTACTGGGATTTGATGAATCCGGTGACATCAAAGGAGTATAATCCGGCACTGTCTACATGCACACTATCCTCTGGATTAACTCCCAGATCAAACAAGCCGGAGCACTCCTTCGTGCAGTAGGTGGGTCCGCAGAGGTCTTTCTCTGCCTCACAGCTTGCTGGGGTCCAGTCGTCGTTACCTGAGCTGTAGATGATCAGGTCCTGAGCCAGGTTAACATCGCCGACATCCAGGTTTAATGTTGCTGATGTTATGTCTTTCCCTGAGGGTATCGATGACAGGTCAAATCCTAAATCAAACCTCTCCTTCGCCGAAATAAAGTAGGGATCCCTGTTAAAGCACTCGTATCCTGCGGCAAGTATTCCGCCCTTATCCGGTGAATAGCAGGAGTAGTATTGGTTCACACAGCCGCCTACCACATCCATCCTATAGACCTGTGAACTGCGGTGCGGCCTCAGTCCCTTCCCGGCATCTAATTCGAAGGTGGCTGTGAACTCCCTTGTCGTCAGACAGCCGAGTTTCTCTGATCTGAACTCTACCTTAGCCTCTATGGGTCCTGTGAAGGATGTCAGGCTCTCCAGGTTTGTCTCCACTATGATGTCGGATTCCTCCCCCACATCCAATTCATCTGGCTTGTAGATAATCTTATAGGATTTGAGATTTAAGGTGATATCATCCACCAAGGCCTTCGCGTCTCCACTATTTCTTATGTTCACCCGTATCACATATACTCCTGCGTTTTCATTCATCGTAGAAACGGTGGATTGCAGATCGGGTTTTCTTTCCTCCTTAATAGCGTTTAGTGTTATGCTAGTTGAGAGAACGTCTGCATTATTCATAAGGTCAAGCGGTGCATTTACCAGCATGTTCCCTGCAAGTGGCTGCAGCTTTGATGGAGGGACATATAGCACCTCACCTTCCTTACGTACATATATGCCTTTGATCGGGTACGTGCATCTAATCTTGCATCCGTTGTTGATTGAAATACTTCCCTCCTTGGTTACGCTGTACTCTGTACCTAACTCATTTTTTTTCCCTGTTTGGATTCCTGCAGAGATGGCAGTGCATTCACTGGAACATACCAGGGTTCCCTCTACTGTGCATCGGGAGGCCCTGTGTGCTTCCTGTATCGCTTTCCACCAGCATATACAAGATTTGTAGGTGCTTCCGGCAAAGCTCTCAGGGAATTCCGCAACCGTATAAACATCATGAACCCATTCTACTGGAGGGGTATCGTTTGGTCCGCCATCACCATAAAAATCCCCGCCAACCTGGTATATGTATGTAAATGTGTCTCCAACACAGCATTGGTCATCGTTTTTGAGTACATAACCTCCCTCCGAAACCAATACAGGGGTGTAATATAGATTCACTCTAACATTGCCTGGATCAACATGATCTGCCAACGAACCGAAAGGGGTGATTGTCATACTCAGGGAGATGGATTTTGCACCGGTTACTCCGTTAACTGTGGCATAAACAGTTGTTGAGTCCCATTCACTGGAGGAGGCTAATGCGGTTACCTCCAGCTTATATGTTCCCGTCATCGCATTACCTGAGGGTGTTATGCTAAGAGATACCGTGCCACTTCCTCCTTCTGGAATGGTCAGCTCACTTTTAGAAAGTGACGCCCAACCTATCATTTCACCTGAAGAGAAAAGGCTTACTGTATCTGCAGAGCCCTGATTATTCCTTACAGTTAAGGTATATGTGGCGGTGGAGCCTGCATCAACTGTTGTACTCGATGGGGAAGCCGAGATATCTATGGGCTTTCCCTGGACGCCTCCGACGGTAACCAAGATCAGAAAAATCAACCCAACATATATTTTCTTGTTATCCATTTTTTACCTCCTCCTCAAAAATACAGCTATAATCAGGATTATTATGATCACCACCGCAATCAGCAGCAAGTAATCAGCTTTCGGCTTCTCTGTCTCGGAAATTGAGGTCGTAACCTCAGCTGAGGTGGTGGGGGCCGTCGTGACTAATGTCCCCTCAACTGTAAAAAGTGCTTCACTTGCCATCTCATGGGTTAATTCCCTGACAATTATTCTATAGTCGCCCTCCTTGCCTGGAAGCTTTACATTCCCTGTCAGGGAGCCGCCTATCTCCTTATCTGAGATCATATACACGATGACATCGTTCGGGTCAAGTACGTAGAGCAGGATCTTACCTGCTAGTGGCCTTCCCTTATCATCCTTGTATGTTAGGGTGTATGTGAGTGTCTCCTCTGCTTTGTATTCTGTTTTATCGATTTCCAGATCAAGGTCTGAGGCAATGTTTGGGAATTTAGAGTAGCTATATTTAAGCTGAATCTCATCCATGAAATTGCCTTCATCATCATATAAATCTATTCTCAGGGTTGCGTCTGTGATCTCCCTTTTGGGGGTGAACTGAAGCTTCTTGCCCATAGGCGTTGGAATCACCTCAAATGATTCAATATTTTCCTTGAGGATGGAATTACCCGCATCATCTGTCAGCTCTACTGTTCCCCTGCCTGTGAAGGTTGTCAGGTAATCAGCGGAGTTTGACAGGCAGAAGAATACCGTTGTCTCTTCATCCTCTATTAATGGAAACCTGTCCATGCCAAGGTAGATGAATCTTCCCTTCGCTCCGGATACGGGAATCCTGAGCTTTAGTATGGATTTGCCGTTAGAGTAGTTTGCCATAAACTTCAGTTGATAGGTTGCTGATTCCAACTCAGGGAGACTGAAGGTTACATCCTCAACGCCGTTTGCCTCAAGGGAGATATCCTTCTCCACAGTATAATCCCTTATTGGCTCATCTGTCACATCATCCCACTCGTATACATTAAGCGATAGATGAACCTGTTTCGCGGGACCCTCATTAACCAGCTTTGTTTTAATCGTAAGGGGCTCTGATTCCCTGGATGAGAGAAAGGCACCGAATGGATATTTCTCGTCGTTCACGTAGGTCTCCTCCTTGCTGAAGTATATTCTTGATTCATTGCCGGTATTCTTAACCTCAAAAAAAGTCATCCCACCTGGAACCCCACCTAGAACCCCCGGCAGACCATAAGGGATAAAGCTCAGACCTGCAAGATTAAATGATTTGCCTACGATGAAGTAGGTTTTCACCACATATCTGCCGGATTTAGCTGTTGCGGGGATCCTCCACCTGAATTCCTGTTTTATCCTGTCCTTAGGCATCAGATTCACATCTTCATAGGCAATGAATTCATCCAATATCTGCTCTCCTTCACTGGGATCATCATAGAGTACCTGAACCCTCACCTTTCCCTCAACGACCGGGGAGTCCATCAGGCTCAGAAGATCATATGAGATAAACACATCATCTGCCGGCTTGTATGAATATTTCATCGGATTAATATCGTCAAAAAGCAAACCATCCTGAAACTTATAGTGTTCAAAGCAGTCCACGTCCTCCACCAATGCAAGAGCAGGGTGGGAACCTAAAACAAAAAACATTGCCAAAAGAGTTGTAACGTATCGGGTTTTCATTTTTTTCTCCTTAATGACGTCCTTAATTTAACTTAGTTAAAAAAGGTATAAATACTTTATTATTCAATTTATTATTAAAATGGGATTCTCTAAGATTACGGTCTTGCTTTTGCTTTTGAGTTCACTTGCTTTCGGGCAGCCGCAGGTTGACTACTTTGATGTTCAGCCGAACCCCGTCTACATGGATTCGGTGGCAGAGTTCACGATAGAGGCCAGCGGTGATGAGGGAATAGAAAGCATTTATCTTGTGGAGTCCGGGGGGATTCCAAGAGAATGTGAATGTGATGGTTCAACAAGGTGTTCCTCCCTTGCCTGCAGGTGTCTGAATGAATCGTGCTTCAGGAGAGCTTTTAATTTAACAGGAAGCTATGAATTCTGCGCCTATGCTGAGGATGTGAATGGGGTTCGCTCAGATGAGGTATGTATTAATGTTGATGTTATCTCAGTGTCGGAATGCGAGCCTATCTCGATGGACGACTCAAGCGCGGAGATCCAGATCGCCGCAAGAATAAAAACCAGGAGGATTAAGAAAGAAATCCATGGCTTTGACGGTTATCCGCTGGACTGTTGCCCCTATTGCGAGGAGATTCTGGTGAACAACTCCAACTGCCTGATGCTCGCAGGCAGCAGGGCATTGGATTACACAGTCATCTACTATAATCACTCAGATAATGGAACCTACGGGGGTCTCAGATTCCCCAAAAACATAGTTAATATCACCCCAAATCCCCTGGTTCTGTGTTCCGCTGTTGTTAATGAAAACCAGACTGTTCTGGGCGTAGTGGATGTTGTTGAATTCCATCTCCTGGAATCCGTCCATAATGATGAGAGGATGAAGCACTGGTTCATTGAGACGGGAAAGAAACTGACCGGGGAAGGCTGGGATGCGATAAAGATCGAGGCGTTGAAGGAGGCCGCCAGTGGCTTTGTTAATATATCTATAGACGCAGGTAACAGGGTTGGTCTGGTCAGCTTTAATCAGGAGGCATATATTGATTCTTATCTGACATCTGATAAGGATGAATTAAATAACGAGATACGTGCCTACTCAGCCTCTGGTGTGACAGACATGGAGGCTGCCATACGGAGGGGGGTGGAGGTTCTCGGGGCAGGTGGTGGGGTCATGGTGTTTATGTCTGACGGCAAGAATACGGTGTTAACTGATCCGATAGCGGCCGCAGATGATGCGAAAGCCGCAGGTGTTGTGATACATACCATAGCCCTGGGAAATGATGCCGATAAGGCGACACTGAAGAAGATTGCGAGCATAACGGGCGGGGGCTTCTATGAGGTAACCTGCGATAAAAGCCTGAGGAGTATCTATGAGGAGCTTGCAGACAATCTGGGAGATGCTGTTCTTGTGAGTGATATCTCCGAGAGCATGGGAGATCCGCAACATATCGATTGCTATGTGGATGGGGAGAGATACTTCGTAGCTGATCAGATGTTTTCCAATGAGACCGAAACCAAGGAATATATAATAGTATCCTCTAGTGCATACTCATCTGTCGTCAACAAGCTGATGGCAAATGAATGCTACCATAAACAGCCGGAGTCCGGTGAGTGTCACTTTGATTGCCCTGATTTTGATCCGAGATGCCATTGGTCCTGCCTATGCAACGCCGGGCTGGCTGAGGGATGCTGTCCCTGTCCACCCAAAACATGCGAGTGCTGCCCTCAATGCCATCAAGTCTATGATTACGTGGATTGTTTCTACAGAAAATACGAGAAAATATATGGAAGACCTTATGTGGATTACCTGTATTGCTGGAAGACCCCCCTCAAGGACACGGGATGGTGCAAGCAGCGGATGGATATGCCATCATCTGTAATCAACTATCCGTGGTATGCAATGTCGGCAGAGGAAGACAGGGTATCTCCAAGAGAACTGGATGAGATGCCCCAGGACTATATAGATGATCTCCATGTCTGGAATGAGATGCAGGAGGTAAAGGAGATGCCGGTTACGGAGATAGCAAAGAGGCTGTGGACCCCGGAGGCATACTGCCATCATGAATATGATCCTAAGCTCTTCAGGTCAATGTGGGCTAAGATATTTACTCCAACGCCGCACCTCCAGGATGAGAGGAACAAGATGCAGTGGTCGAGGACCGGTGAGGGGGCCATTTATGCAGGCTCCGGGTTCAGAAGAGAGCCTGCGTGCTGGTGGGAGTGCTGCAGGAGGTGCGCCCCCTTCTGCAACTGTAATTGTCCGCTGGCGGGATGCGTGGGACTATGTTGCCTGAATGCCTTCTTCTCAAAGGGCGTTTATGAGGCCATGGAGATCATAATCCCGGACACAGATATTACCACAACCTCTATGACTGTAACCCAGATTTCAGCGAAACAGGTGGAGATGAGCAACGGCGCTTTAAAGATTATAGCCACCGGAAATATGCCTTTCACCGTCTCAGGTGTAGGCTTCAGCATTGTAGCTCCAGGATATTATTTTTTCACCGCCACCTACAACCCAAGCAGCGACTACAACCAGTTTGTAATAGTTGAGGACATAGTCTTCAATTACACCCTGAGGGAGGAAGCCGAGGAGTTCAAGGCCACGCTCAAGGAGACATATTCCACTGAATTAACGGATATCCTGTGCGTTTGCTGCCCTCTCACCTGCTCATGCAAGGGGGATGGCGTGGTTATCGTACCAACAACAGAATCCGTTGTTGATTTCTGGGGGGAGAGCATGGTGGACATAGACACCATAAAGATCGAGGCATTAAAGACGGGCGCCGATGACTTCATAGATATAGCCCTTGGGAGGGGAGTGGAAGTGGGCTTGGTGGCATTTAGTAGTGATTATGCCCCTGGGTGGATTGGTTGTAGTGGGGGGATATGCTCATCCTATCCAATAACTGATGATGCTGGAGAGCTCCATAAGCAGGTAGCTACCTACACATCCGGGGGGAATACATGTCCATCTGCGGGTATTAAAAAAGCCAGGGAAATGTTTGCCGGCATCACGGGGGAGAAGCACATGATAGTAATGTCTGATGGAGTTCCAAACTCCTGTGCCACCGCGGGTTGCCTTTACACCTGCTCCGAACCTACCGCAGAGAATGAAGCATATGTTCAGGCCCAGATTGCATGTGATAATAATATCAGTGTCCACACCATAGCTCTGGGAGATGATGCACACCCGGAGATTATGGCGAAGATGGCTAAATGCGGCAAAACATATAATGTGACATGTGAATGTCCCCTGGATTGCATATACCGGGAGCTTGCGGGTGAAGTGGTGGAGGGTAACGCAATTCTAGTATCTGATGTCTCAGGATCCATGAAAAATCCACTGACCCTGGAGTGCCCGGGGAAGGGGATTCCGGTAACCCACAAAAATATTTTAAGAGACATAAACATCAACATAACCGGAAGAATAGATAACGAGGTGGATAAGCTCATAACCCATGAAGGAGTTTTGCGTATTAATGTTGAACCGGATATAATATCCGGGTTTGTTTTGAATGTGGGCAACGAGAGTTTAACTTATTCCTCCCTGCTTTATCCGGTAAGACACAGGCTCTGGGGGAAGGAATACGGGCACGGGCAATGGATTCCTGGGATCCCCTACACTGTAGGCACCACAGTCCGGTACGGGAGACTTCCGGGAATCAAGGAATACAGGATTGATGATTCATATGGCTATGAAGGGGAGATACCAACTGCGGTTGGGTTCGAGTTCCCCTACCCCAGCCAGGGCAAGAAAATCTGCCCAGTGGAGTGTTTCTGTCCAGCATATGATCTTACGGACGTAACCTGTGTGAACTACTCCACAGACCCGCCAACCCGCTACAAAAGAGATGACTGCATCTGCGGAGAACTGAGTCAGAGATTTGAGAGACCGATAACATCCGCAAGAACATATCACGATGAGGAAGCCTACTACTACGACTTCACAGGTTTCTACAGCGTAGAGGCAGAGGGTGAGCTGGGGGTGATGGAGGGGAAAACTAAGGAGAAACCGGTTCCTCCTGTGGGGGGGCTGTCGGGCACAGTCGGACACAATGCTGAAATAACACGTGTACCCACCTACCATATCTACATCGCAAATGCATTTGAGGACACGGTATCTAAGGTAAGGACCGTTGATTGTGTGCAGGAGTGCAAATATTATGTTGAGGATAACCCATCCAGAACAGCAGTTTCATTGTCGAAGGAGGTGTGGGTTGGCAACAGGAATTCCAACAGCGTGAGCAGACTGGATGCGGCCTCCTGCAACACCCTTGAACACATTAGGGTCGGTAAGGGGCCGAGGGGTATTGTGGTGGATGAGCTGAATAATCTGTGGGTTGGGTGCAAGGATGATAATACAGTATGGAAATTCGATGGAACATCCGGGGAATGCCTGGTCGGAGACCCAGGCAGTAACCCTAGCTGCCCCACAGGTTCCTCGCCAATACCTGTTGGTGTGGGGGATGCGGCGGGTGCATATGGTGGAGTAGCCGATTGCAGGGGATATGTGTGGATGCTGTCCGTCAAAGAGAACAGCCTCTACCGGATAAACATCCATACGAATTCCGAGGAGGGGAAATATAAGATAGACAGGCCACCATGGTATACACCTGCTGAGGGTGCAGGGTATACATATGGAATCAACATAGACAGTAATGGAGACATCTGGGTTGGAGGTGGCGGCTCAGGTGCCATCCACAAGATAAGGGGCACCGACGGAGGTGCTGGAACCGGAACACTCATGTGCCAGAGGCAGGTCGGAGGCTACACCCGGGGTGTGGCGGTGGACATGGAGAATAATGTATGGGCTGCAGATTATACCGGGGAGGTTGTAGTTAAAATCAACAACACCAACTGTGAGCCTATAGGAACGTATCCTGTGGATGGCATGCCTATAGGTGTGGCGGTGGATTTCGACGGATACGTCTGGACGGTAAGCCAGAATACAGACACAGCAACGAAACTAGATCCATCCACGGGCCGGAAGAAATGCACAGCTAAGGTTGGGAGGGGCCCATACTGCTACTCGGATATGACAGGATTTAATCTGTGGCACACGTGCATGAATAAAACATTCAATGCCACGATGGTGACAATAGAGAGCCGAGGCACCTATGTACTTAATTTCACAGCCCTGCCTTTCCCGAAGAAACTCACTAAAGAAGATTTCGAGAATGCAAGCCTCACCCTGTTCATCCACTTCAGAGACAACATATCGAATCAGACATTCCCCCTGTTCCCCACTATGAATATCTCAACTCAGCCGAAAAACAGATCCTTTTACCTGAATATATCCATGCGGGATGCAACAAGGGTGATAATAGAGAAAGTAGAGCCAGGCAGATACAACCTGAACCCGGGCACCGACCTCACGGTATCATTTAAACTGATAAATGCCTTCACAGGCGAAGGAGTCCCCTCAGAGAATATAGTTGTGACAGCCGATGCATACGGGATTTCCCAGACGGTAACCACAGATGAAACCGGGAAAGCGGAGTTCTCCTTCAGGATCGGGGATTACAGCACGAAAATAGATTTCGCATATAGCGGATCCAACAGCTTTATAGAAAGTGAGGTTTCGGATTATTATGATGTGGTATCCCTGTCGAGGGTGTGGTGGTTAATCTCCCCTGAGGTTCTGTTATTGCTCATAGTGCTGGTTATGCTGGCATTTGCATACCGCTGGTTCAGAGGCAGGAGATTAGGTGTGGATGAGCTGATAAAAGAATTGAGGGGTGAGGAATGAAGAAAATAATGCTGGTGCTGGTCACCATATGTGTTTATGGGTGCATGCAGTGCGCAGGTATTTCACCGGAATGGATGAAGATGGTTGAGGAGGGTACTGAGCCTCAGCCGGATGAGATCTACATCACAACAACAACTGTCTACTCAGAAGTCGTATTTGATGGGAAATTTACGGTTAAAATCATATCACCCATAAACTACCCTCATCCCTACTGGGGGGGGCGTCCGATTCCATTTAAAGCATATGCATACGGGGGGGCACCATCATATAGATTTGAGTGGACCTCGGATGCGGATGGAGTCATCGGAAGAGGGGATGAGTTCACAGCAGATGATCTGTCTGTTGGGAAGTATGAAATAACATTAAGGGTCAGGGATAGTGTGGGTGCACTGAAAGAGGAAAGCATAAAAATCGAGGTTATCAAAAAGAATCCGTTGGAGGCATCCATCCTACATCCCAAAGATGGCCAGATTCTCATTGAGAGAACAATAAAACCCGAGTATCTGGCGCTTGGCGGGATACCGCCATATAAAATCAGGTGGGCTCTGAACGGGCAGGTGGTGGAAAAAATCGAGAACCTATCTCTTGGACAGCATATACTAACATTAAATGTCATAGATGCAGATGATGATGTTGGTGAGGATGAGGTAACTGTCACCATAGACCTATGTAATAGAAACCATATCTGTGAAACAGCAGAAGGTGAAAGCCACCTGAACTGCCCCACAGATTGCCTGTCCGGAAGAAGAGATGGTTACTGCGACAGGGCAGATGATGGAGTATGCGATCCGGATTGTTCAAGAAGGGAAGACGTGAACTGTCTGTGTAACCGGAACGGTATCTGCGAGATGGAATTTGAGAACCATTTCAACTGTAAGATGGATTGTAAATCAGGGTCTCCAGAGGGATACTGTGACTCCCTGAGTGACGGAGTCTGCGATCCGGATTGTGATGGGAGTGACCCTGATTGCGGGGTAAACTACTCCAACTACGTGATGGTATTAATAGCAGGTATGTTTATGTTCGGTGCGCTTTACTACATAAAACTGAAGATTGGGGCGATAGAATAATAAAAAAATATCTTCACTCCTCCATAGCCTTATCTAAGAGTCTGGGATTATATCCGCCTTCATCCAATAACTTCCTCAGTGTTTCCGGGTCCTCTCCTTCTCTTAGCTCCCCTCTTAACCACTCTATCGTCTTTTCGTCGTCCCCATATTCTTCTGTTCTTCTTTTGTATATCAC